>JBGSME010000534.1:0-2695 GCA_041740335.1 Bryobacteraceae bacterium
TCCGAAGTCCTCTACCCGCCGCCCGCGATCCCCGGCTTTCCACTCGCCACCTACCCCGAGCACGTGCGCCGCGCGTTTCAGAACCCCCGCGGCATGCCGCCCCTCAAGTCCCTCGTCGATGGCAACTCCAGAATCCTCATCGCCTTCGACGACAATTGCCAGCCCTTCCCTCCCACCGCCCGGCCGGACTTCCGCCAGGTCGCCATCGAGACCCTCCTCCCGATGCTCTACGAATACGGAGTCCAAAAGAAAAATATTCACCTCATGTGCGCCGTCGCCCTCCATCGCAAGATGAAGGAGAACGAACTCCGCTTCATGGTCGGCGACCACGTCATGAACGAGTTCTACCCGCATCAGCTCCAGAACTTCGACGCCGAAGCCCCCGAGGAACTTGCCACCGTCGGCGAAACTGAAAAAGGGGAAGTCGTCGAGATCAGCCGCTTCGCCGTCGAAGCCGACCTCGTCATCTACGTCGACTCGGTCCAGATCCCCCTGAACGGCGGCCACAAGTCCGTCGCCGTCGGCCTTGCCGGCTACAAGTCGATCGCCTACCATCACCATCCCGAGATGACTCGCGAAACTCCTCATGTGATGCAGCCCCAAGGTTCGGAAATGCACTGCTCCATCGAACGTATCTCCCGCATCGCACAGAAGCACTGCAAAATCATGGTGCTCGAGTTCGCCATGAACGGCGCTTCCTATCCCGCTCATAGCGCCTACCTCGGCAAACCCGATTCCCGATGCAATGCCATGGAGCGCTTCTTGAAGTACGCCACCCCGGCCACCATGAAGCTCCTGCCCGAACCGGCCCGCCGTAGACTTCTCCGCAGCTTCCCCGGCGACTATACCCCGCTCTCGGTCGAAGCCGGCTCCATCGACGAAGTCCACCCCATCACCCTCGCCAAACTCCGCGAACAATTAACTGTCAACGTCGAACGCCAATTCGACACCCTCGTCTTCGGCCTCCCCGACCTCAGCCCCTACGCCATCGACGCTCGCGTCAATCCCGTCCTCGTCGTCAGCGATGTCCTCGGCTACGTCTTCAACTGGTTCTACAACAAGCCGCTGATCAAAAAAGGCGGCACCGTCATCATCGTCAACCCCGTCGACGAAGTGTTCCACCCCGAGTATCACGTCGCCTACAGACTCTTCTACGACGAAGTGCTCGCCGCCACGCAAGACCCCTTCGAGATGCACCGCGTCTACCAGGATAAGTACGCCTTCGATCCGCATCTTCGCGACTGCTACCGCAACCGCCACGCCCATCACGGATTCCATCCCTTCACCGTCTGGTATTGGGCCACCTACCCCCTCAAATACCTTTCGCAAGTCATCATGGTCGGCCCCAAAGACGATCGGCCCGCCCGCCGCCTCGGTTGCCTATGGGCTCCCAACATGGCCGCCGCGCTCGAAATGGCGCGCGGCAATAAAGGTCATCATGACGTCGTCTCGCTCACCATCCCGCCATTCATGTACATCAACGTCAAATCCTGATCGCGACGCCTGCAATGCCTTTTCCGCTGATTCCAGTATTCTTACGGAGTTTGTGACGTTTTTAACATAGTACCCGGTTCCAGGAGGTACTTGTTTGCGCTCTCGGCACCTGATACCCTTAGCAGGCTGCACCCGTTAGCGGTGCGGCGCTAAAAGACTAAGAATCTCTGTCAGGAGAGTAATTCGTTATGGGAATGATCCAGGAGTTCAAAGAATTCGCCATCAAGGGCAATATGCTCGACATGGCGGTCGGTATCATCATGGGTGGCGCTTTCGGCGGAGTCATAAGCTCGCTGGTGAGCGACGTTGTAATGCCCGTTGCCGGATTTTTCACCGGAGGCGCCGATTTTAAGGACCTGTTCCTACCACTCGCCGGCACTTTCGCCACGCTGGAGGAAGCCCGGAAGGCGAATGCTCCCGTAATCGCCTACGGCGCGTGGATCAACACCGTGATCAATTTCCTGATCGTCGCCTTCGTAATGTATCTCATCATCAAAGCGATGAACAGTATGAAGAAGGCGGAAGAGGCTGCTCCCGCTCCTCCGCCCAAGGAAGAAGTGCTGCTCGGCGAGATCCGCGATCTCTTGGCGAAGCGCTAACCGTTCCAGACCCGGACGTACGCCCGTCCGGGCATCTGCCTCACAAGGCCCTGAAGCTGCAGTTCGAACAGCGTCGCCAGGATCTCCGAAGGCGTCGAGTCGGGCATGCGTCCGATCAGTTCATCCACCGTAGTCGCCTCTTCCACCGGCAATGCCGTTACCACACGCAGTGCAAACGGACTCAACCCGGCTTCAGGGCCATCCTCATTTTCAACCAGGCCGGGCGCAAATGCCCGAAGATCCCGCCTCACGTCCGGACTCAATTCAGCCAGTACATCCTCGGCCGCCTGCACCAGCTTCGCGCCTTGCTTGATCAGCAGGTTCGGAGCCCAGCTCATCTTCGAAGTAATGTTGCCCGGCACCGCAAACACTTCCCGATTCTGCTCCATCGCCAGCGTCGCCGTAATCGCCGACCCGCTGTACTGCGCCCCTTCCACCACCAGCACCCCGGCACTCATCCCCGAAATGATACGGTTGCGGACCGGAAAGTTCTGCGGATGCCCCGGATTACCCATCGGAAACTCGGAAATCAGCAGCCCCCGCGCCGCGATCTGTTCCGATAGCCGCCGGTTTTCGGCCGGATAGATGTGGTCCACGCCCGA
>JBGSME010000535.1:0-3805 GCA_041740335.1 Bryobacteraceae bacterium
CTCAAACATGATCGCGAAGTGATACCAGAACCCCAGAATCGCCTTCCCGCTCCCGCTCGACGCGAAAATGTGCGCCATCCCCAGCGCCAGCGACGGCGCCCCGCCCGTCCGGTTGAAGAGCGAAGTCTCGCCCACATCCCTAGCCAGCGTGGTCATCGTTGCCGTGTCCACCGCGTAGCCCCACCCGCTGATCGTCGCCACCGCCGCCTCCGGCGTCGCCCCCACAATTCCCGCCGGCGAATTCACCGCGAAGAATACACCAGGCTCAAGCACGCACGCCGCTATCATCGCCATGATCGCCACGAAGCTCTCGAGCGCCATCGATCCGTATCCCACCGGCCACGCATGCCACTCCTTCGCGATCATCTTCGGCGTCGTCCCACTCGAGATCAACGCGTGAAATCCCGAAATCGCCCCGCACGCAATCGTGATAAAGCAGAACGGAAATATCTTCCCCGCGAAGATCGGGCCCGTTCCATCCACGAACTGCGTGTACGCCGGCATCTGCAGTTCCGGCCGCACAAACAATATCCCGGCGCCCAACATCAACACCACTCCCAACTTCACGAACGTGCTTAAGTAATCCCGCGGCGCAAGCAGCAGCCATACCGGCAATGCGCTGGCCAGAAATCCGTACACGATGATGCACCACGCCAATGCGATTCCCGACAACGTGAACAGCGGCGCCCACGTTCCCGAATTCGACACCCACTGGCCCCCGAATATGCTCCCCATCACCAGCACGAATCCAATCAACGAACACTCCAGCACTTTCCCAGGACGTATGTAGCGCAAATACAGCCCCATGAACACCGCAATCGGCATCGTCGCCGCAATCGTGAATGTTCCCCATGGGCTTCCCTTCAGCGCATTCACTACCACCAGCGCCACTACCGCCAACAGGATGATCATGATCAACAGCACCGTCACCAGCGCCGTGAATCCGCCCACCCGTCCAATCTCCTCCCGCGCCATCTGGCCCAATGATTTGCCATCCCGCCGCATCGAGCAAAACAGGATGATAAAGTCTTGCACGCATCCCCCCAACACGGCCCCCACGATGATCCACAACGTTCCGGGTAAATACCCGAACTGCGCCGCCAGCGTCGGGCCCACCAGCGGACCCGGCCCCGCAATCGCCGCGAAATGGTGCCCGAACACAATCCATTTGTTCGTCGGCTCAAAGTCGTGCCCGTCCCTCAACCGCTCCGCCGGCGTCGCCCGCGTGTCGTCAAGCGTCATCACCCGCGCCGCAATGAACTTCGCGTAGAACCGAAAACCGATCAGGTAGATCGAAACCGAAGCGATCACCAGCCACATGCTGTTAATCGGTTCGCCCCGGTTCATCGCGATCGCTCTTAGCGCGTAGGCGCCCAGCACCGCGAGACCCGCCCAAACAATGTGCGCAGCCGTCTTGTTCATTCCAGAGATTGTACCTTCGTTCACTGCCATCGGAAAAAAATCCAAAAAACTCGCATCCGCCAGAGCCGCTTGCACTTCGGCCTGAGTCTGGGCCGCCGATTCGCCCCTCGGGTTCGCAGATGCTGCGGCCTGTCCGCCTACCATCGAATCGTCTGCGGCCGCCATAATGGCACTCAGGGAGAAACGATGACAACGAAATGCAAGGGTCGAACCCAATCAAGTGGTGTTGTATCAACGGGATGTCGAAACGTCGAACCCAATTTCGAACCCAATCGAGCTCAGCTACGCGTGCACCGTACCAGCGCCAACCCGAGCCGGTGTGGTACCCTCTCGTCCATGATGAAATTGCTGCTTGGCACAGCGGTCGCGTGCAGTATGCTTGCTGGTATGGCTCACAGCGCCGATTTGGCCACAAAGAAATCACTCACCCTCGCCGCCGCCAAAAAAATTGCGGCTTCCGCCGAAGCCGAGGCCGCGAAAAACCACTGGTGTGTTGTGATCGCCATCGTCGACGATGGCGGCAACCTGCTCTATCTCCAACGCATGGACGGAACCCAGATCGGCAGCATCGACGTCGCCATCGCCAAGGCCGGTAGCGCCTTCCGATTCAAGCGCCCCACCAAGGTGTTCGAAGATGCCGTTAAGGGCGGCCGTCACGCCATTCTCAAACTGCCCGGTGCCACCCCCGTCGAAGGCGGTTTGCCCATCGTGCTCGATGGCGAGATCCTTGGCGCAATCGGCGTCAGTGGCGTTCAGTCTTTTGAAGACGCCCAGATCGCTCAAGCCGGCCTCGACGTCGTCGCTTCGCTGAAGTAGCGTCGGCCATGCGTATCCCCGGCTTCTTCCTCGCCGGCGCTCTTCTCGCTCAGAACGCCGCTCCGCCTCCCATCTTGTCTCCCGAGGTCCACCAGGATCGCCGCGTCACCTTTCGGCTCCACGCCCCGAACGCCTCCGCCGTTGCTCTCGTTACTGACTGGATGGCTCGCGGCACATCCGAGCCTCTATCGAAGGGCCCCGGCGGCGTGTGGAGCGTCACCATCGGCCCGCTCGAACCTAGTACCTACATCTACGGCTTTCAGGTCGACGGCACCGCCATGGCCGATCCCGTCAACCCGCGCATTAAACTCCGTGCCCTCGGATCGGGTAGCCTCGTCGAAGTCCCTCCGGATGCCAACGCCGTCTGGCGGGAACAGGACGTGCCCCACGGCAAGGTCGAGATCAACTGGCGGAAGTCCACCGTGCTGGGTGGCGAGACTCGTTGGATCTGGGTCTACACGCCGCCCGGTTACGCCGAGTCCGGCAAGCGGCGCTACCCCGTGCTCTATCTGCTTCACGGTTCCAACGACACCGCCGCCGGATGGACCACCGCCGGACAAGCCAACTTCATCCTCGACAATCTCCTCGCCGCGAAAAAGATCGTCCCCATGGTCGTCGTGATGCCCTTCGGTCACGCTGTCCCGTTCGGACAACGCGAAGCGCGCGGCAAGGACAACAGCGCGCTGTTCGAGGACTATCTGCTCCGCGACGTCATCCCCACCGTGCGCGCCGCCTATCGCATCGAGACCAGCCGGGATCGCACCGCCATCGCCGGCTTGTCCATGGGCGGTGGCCAGGCCCTTCGCATCGGCTTCGGGCACCTCGATATGTTCAGCGCCGTGGGCGCGTTCTCCGCCGCCGTGCCCGCCGACTTTGAATCGGCCTTCTCCTCCGCGCTCAAGGACGCCAATGCGCGCCTGAAAACCATTTGGTTCGGCTGCGGCCGCCAGGATTCCCTTTTTCCACGAGCGAGAACCTCGACGCTCTGTTAACCGCCCGCGGCGTCCATCACACCTTCCGAGCCACCGATGGCGCGCACAACTACTCCATGTGGCGGAAGCATCTGGCCGAGTTCGCGCCGCTCCTGTTTCGCTAGTCGCGCCGCACCGGACGCGGCCGTATCAGCGCTTCGATCTGCGGCACATCGAACTTCTCGAGCAGTCCGAAGCAGAAGTACTCCGGAGTCTGCTGCTGCGTGAGGTCCTGCGTCAAAATCTCTTTCAGGCTCCCAAGCGCACCTCGCGTGGATAGGCTTGAAACGGCGTCCGGCTCGAGCGACGCGGCAATCGATGCGCCAAGCGATGTCCGCGGTCCAATGGCACGAACCTCAACCGGCCCGAAGCCCCGCTCATTCGACAACCAGCGTGCCACCGCCGCGATCTGGCTGGCCTGCACACCTAGCGGACGGTCGCCGACGCCGGCGATCAGCATCGCAAACAGGAAGTCCCGCTTGGCGATCTTTGACTCGCCGAAGTAGAACGGATCGAGCGCCACCACCCGCTTGTTCGCCGCTACCAGCTCTTTCACTTCCGCCTCGAGCGACGCGCGGCCCTCATCGGCCACGATC
>JBGSME010000536.1:0-2578 GCA_041740335.1 Bryobacteraceae bacterium
CACCGCCGTCTGGCGCTGTTCACGATCGATGCCGTGGGCGCCAGCCCCCAACGACTGGTACTCGGCTTCATGGCCGCCACCGCCTTCCTCTCGATGTGGGTCTCGAACACCGCTACCACGCTGGTGATGCTGCCAATCGCCATCGCCGTGATCAAACAACTGGCGCCCGCCGCCCGTATCGATGGCGGCGCCGGCGGCGGTGTCCAGGAACGCGTCCTTGAAGGTTTCGGATCCGTCCTCCTTCTCGGTCTGGCATTCTCGGCGAGCGTTGGCGGCATCGGCACTATCATCGGCACCGGCACCACTGTCGCCTTCCTCGGATTTCTGCAGGAACGCTTCCCCGCCAAGCCGCCCATCTCGTTTCTCGACTGGGCCCTTGTGGGCGTCCCCATCGCCGCCGTTTTCATTCCCTTGATGTGGCTCTACCTCTGCCGCTTCGGCAGCCGGCTGCCGCTCGGCAAAATCACATTCGATTCCGCGCCTGCTGTGATTCGCGGCGAACGCCGGAAGCTCGGGCCCATGAGCCAGGCTGAGATCACGGTCACCGTAGTCGGCGTCATCACCGCACTTGGATGGGTGTTCCGTCAGCCTGTAGACTTCGGATCCGTACACATCCCCGGCTGGACGGGCCTGTTCTCAGACCCCAAGGGCATCCACGACACCACCATCAGCATGCTCATGGCCGCGCTCCTGTTCGTCCTCCCGGAAAAGTGGAGCCGCCCGTCCACTGAGCCCCGCCGTACCCTGATCGATTGGGACACCGTCCAGCAAGGCGTACCCTGGGGAATCATTCTTCTGCTCGGCGGTGGTTTCGCCATGGCCGCCGCAATCGACGAAAGCGGGCTCGCCTCCTTCATCGGTTCTCAACTCGCCATTCTTCGCGGAACCCCGGTCTGGATCCTCATCCCCGCCGCCTGTCTGCTCGCCGTGTCGATGACCGAGATCACCTCCAACGTCGCCACCGTCCTGATGCTCGCGCCTATCCTCGCCGAAACCGCCCTTGAATTGAACATCAACCCCTATCTCCTCCTGATTCCCACCACCATCATGACGTCGTTTGCGTTCATGCTCCCGGTGGCCACGCCCCCCAACGCGATCGTTTTTTCCAGCGGCTGGATCAGCGTCCCACAGATGTTCCGCGCCGGCCTGGTGCTGGATCTCCTCGCGCTGCTGATCGTCCCTGCGATGGTCTACTTCATCGGCGGATCGATTTTCGGGTTTTCTTGATCGGGCCCGCGCTCTTCGATTCGCCCTCTTCAAACACTTCGGAATACGCCCGCTCCACCGCGGCCACCTCCTTCGCCGTCAATTTCGCGAACTCTCCCTCCGCGCCCGTTTAGAAAACCGCCCGCCGCTCTGCCGCACCCGCGCATAGAGAAACTCAGCGTGCCGGGTGGCGTCGAAATAGCGATAAAAGTCCGCCGTGCCGTTTAAGACCCGAATGTTGCCCTCCGCGGTCGGCTCCCACTCGATCGCTTCCAGCACTTTCTGGTACTCATCGATTCGCTCCGGAATCGCCGCCGAAATTGGAAACACCACGCCAGGCGGGTTGAAGCCGCGCTGGGCGAGCACGTGATGGATCAGATACCGGTGAACCCGGCCATTGCCGTCCTGGAACGGATGGATGTACACAAAGCCGAACGCCAATACCGCCGCCGCCACCACCGCGTCCATCTTCTGCGCCGCGCCGCGGACAAAGGCAACCATGCCTTCCACTAACGAAGGCAGGTCCTCGAAGCGAGCGTAGATATGCTCCGGAATCGGTGTACGCATGTCGCGATCGTACTCGCCCACGAACCCTCCTTCCTGCCGCAGACCCAAACGAACAAAACGCGAGTCCCCGATCACGATCTGCCGCAGCCGCAACAACTCTTCGGTATCGATCGGGCGCCTGCCGGCTTCCCCAATGGCGCGGCGCCATCGTTGAACCCGGTTCTGCGGTGCGCGCTCATCCTCGATCGGAGAGCTCGATCGCGAGTCCTTCAGCAGCAGGAACGCTGCGGTTCGCGTCAACAGATCCTTCGGCACGGCAGCGACGACCGACTGCGCCCGGCGCCCGAGATCGATCGCCGGAACCATAGCCTCCACTCGCGGCCGCCGGCAGGTTCAGACGCGTACCTGTCAGCGACTCGTACAGGAACCAGATTCGCCGGGCGTAGCTTCCCGTCTTCCTGCCGCGCACGATCGTCTCAATCGTATGCGCGCCGGCGGCCTCGAACAGACGCTTGAGCACCGCAAGATCCACTCCCTCGTACTTCAGGGCAAACGTCAAATGCCCTTCGAGCGTCGCGGCGGGAGCATGCCGCGGGCTCAGAATCCGCCAGCCATCCTCGTTCCGTATCCGATGATGTTCTCCCGCCGCCGAAAACTTGCGCGCTTTGGCACCTTGAGTCCGAACGCATCGATCAGAGCGATGTACCCCGCCGCCTTTCTGCCGCTCGCTCCTGAAAGACCATTCTGTCGCGTGAAAAACAATTACTCAACCAGCATTACAATGAAAAACAGTTACAAGCCGCCCCACACCCCCCCCCCCCCACATGTTATCCAGCCCTACAAGATAACCCGCCCATCCCACCAT
>JBGSME010000537.1:0-4048 GCA_041740335.1 Bryobacteraceae bacterium
AGGCTGCCGGGATGCTCCACCGCGGCAGCAGCAATCGCCGGCGGCAGATCGGGATCCAGCGTCCAACGTTCCGGCAGGCCCACCTCGGTCAACGGACCGCTCACCATGCGCTCCAGCGCCAGCCGTCCAGGCCGATCCAAAAAGTACCGGCCGCCTTCGCTGTTCAGCACACGCAGCAGAGGCGGATGCTTCATCGAGTGATGGAGGAAGTCCGCGCGGAGCGTGGCTACTACCTGGAACGCGGGCTGTCGCGCGGCTTCGATCAGCCGGTCCAGAAAGAGGGTGGCTTCCACGGGCGGGACGGCGCCGTTGAACAACTCTTCCATCTGGTCGAGAATGAGGAGCCAGCGGGGATCCTTTCCGGGGCCGGTCAATCGCCGCGAAAGCTCCGGGAGTGAATCCGGCTCCAGCCGAGCGACATCGTCCCGCCAGTCGAAGTCGAGATTGTCGCGGAACCGGTCATTCTTCTCGATCGCGTCGAGCAGGCCGGCCCGGAGCGAGACAATCGGATTGCCCATGCGAGCGGGCGTCATGGCGCTGATGAGCCAATGTTCGCTGCCCGGCATTTCGGCCATCTGTCCCGCCTCGAGTTGCGCCCAGAGGCCGGCCCGCACCAGAGAGGACTTTCCCGAACCGGAGTCACCGGCCACCACGGTGAAGCCGCGCCCGTTTGGGCAAGTCAGCTTGGCTACCAACCCGCGCAGGTCATCCTCGCGCCCGAAAAAGATGGGCGCGTGCTGCCGGTCAAAATAGTGTAAGCCCAGGTAGGGCGGTCCGTTCCATTTGCGCGGCTCGGCGCCGGCTCGTAGGTGCGAGGCTAGCGACTCTATTTCCGCGCACCGCTCCGGGTTCGCAGCATATTCTCTCCGCAGCCCATCGAGCACCATCCGCAGGGCGTCGCGCCCGTGACGCTCCAGCAGGTCCACCAGATCCTTGGCGGCTTCCGCCGGACTTCCTTCGGCGTTCCACTCGTCCCAGATTGCATGGTCATACAGCGTGGTTTCCAGCCGGGTTCGCCGCGCCCGTGCGGTTTTCCACTCGGGGAGGCCGGAGAGGAGTTGTTGGAGCCGCTGCCGCAGGTCGGCGCGCAAGATCATCGCCGGTTTCATTCCCGGATAGTCAACTCCTGGAGAAGCTTCGGCGCCGACTTCTCGAGGTCTTTCTGAATGGCGATCATGCTCGTCCCCTGGTTCCGGTATTGCGACCCTTCGATCTGCTTCGGATCGAGCACGCGGATCTGTTCTCCTTTATACTCCGGACTCGCGTTCCACCCCCGATGAATGGCTACCACGGCGAAGCTGTCGTCGAGTACGGGCGACCCCGAAGAGCCCTGCAGCGTGCTGGTGTAATACTGCACAAGCCGGTCATCCCCGTAGGCGACCAGGTTGTTTTGCAGGGAGACGCGCTTGGGCTCGCCTCCGGCGTGCTGAATGATCACGACGCGCTGGTTCTGCTCCACGCGCGCGGGGCGGATCGGCAGGTAGTGCTCAAGTGGTGGAGACTTGCTGAGGCGGATCAACGAATAGTCCAGTTCCTTGCTCGTATGAAGCAGCGCTTGCTTCCCCGCTGCACGCACGACGATGTGCTTCCTGCCAAGCACCGATTCCCCAGCCTCGACATCTGGCAACTCATCGAAAAACACAGCGTGGGCCCGGCGGGCTTGGTCCTCGTTCCCGATCACGTGATTGTTCGTCATCATGAGGTTGGGGGCGACCAGGAAACCGGTGCCGTGCCCGCCGTCGACGTCGACCCGAACCACGGCGTCGGCGGCGCGTAATGCCCGGCGGAGGTAGTACAGCGGCCGTAGCGTGTTCTCACCGATGATCCGCTCTTCCACCACTTCCGCCGCTGAACGCTCGTCTTGCCAGGGTGTTGCGGGTGCGTTGGCGAAGTCCGCACCCCAACCCATGCGGCGGCGCAGGTCCGTGATCTTGCCACGGTGAGCCCCGGCCATCGGCTCGATGGCTTGTGCGATCAACCCGAGCGCCGATACGCCGGGCGCGGGCTCGTGCCCGGCGAGCAGGCGCAGGAGCTGGTCGGCTACCACGATCGGCTCTCCTTCCCAGTCCAGGAAACGCAACGCCTTGTCGATCTCGCCGCTATGTGGGTACCCGCCAAGCGCACTACGGACGATGACCTGGCGCCCGCGAGTGGTGGCGAACTGCGGGGTGTCGGCGAGGGCGTTGAGTAGAGTTGTGCGGTCTTGGTGCTGGAGAATACTTGCCATGGTTTCCCCCGATTTCCAGTTACTATTCCTCAGCGATATTGTACAAGGTGCGTCAGACCGCTTTGATCTCGCCGCCGCTCGACCCTGCCCCCTCTCGATCTCCAGCGGGAGTGCGAACGCTCCGTGGGCCCCGAGCCTATTCGACCTCTTCGATCCCGTGCGCGGTCTCCTCACCGACGAAGAAATCGACCGCTGTTTCAGCCGCAATCCCTCCACGGGCCGCCCGGTCGATCTGGAATGAGCGGGTTTCTGGTCGATACCAACATCATCTCCGAGATCCTTCGCGCGAGGCCCGACGTCAATGTTGCGTCTTGGAGCCAATCATCAATTCGGACAGCTTTTCGATCTCTCCCGACTGGGGCTGGTCGGTGAGGTAGTGGGCGATTTGCCGTGCCCGTAGGCGCTATCTTGAGAAGATCCACCCAATGCGATGCATTTTCTGCAAACAGGATTCGTCGGCTTCCCGCAGCGTGGAGCATATCATTCAGGAATCCATCGGAAGCAAGCGGCGAGTTTTAGCGCGCGGCGTTGTCTGCGACCCTTGCAATAACTACTTCGCCAGAAAAGTGGAGATGCCGATTCTGACTCACCCCGCATTCCGGAAATCTCACCAACCGAGCCAACTTCGGCAGCTTCGCCGGAATCGGACGCGGCAGTTTCTCCGACATCGGCGCCGCGCGAATGCACCACATCCTCGTCGCCCGCTTCGAATGGTAGGGTTTCTCAGAACCGCAGCCGAAGTACGAACTCGGTCTGCCGGCTCAGATTCGCCTGACTGGTGATCTGCCCGAAAGCCGCCGCCCCGAAACTCGTATTCGGCGGGTTAAACACCGGGTGATTCAGCAGATTGTAGGATGCCGCACGGAACTGCAACTGCACCCGTTCGGTGATAGTGAAAAACTTCTCCAGGGCCAGGTTGAAGTTGTTCATCCCGGGCCGGCGCACCGACGTGATCCGCGCCGCGGCGTTGCCAAACGTGAAGTTCGCTGGCTGCCGGAACGCGGCCGTGTTGAAAAACCGGTCCAGCCGCTGGCCATGGGGCCCGGTAAAACCTTCAGCCGGATCCCCCACGACATCCGGACGCTGGCTCCCGGTGCCAATGGCGAAGATAGTGGAGCGGTTGGTGCTGAACGTCAGCGGCAGTCCGGATTGAAACGTATTGAACATCGAGATCTTCCAGCCGCCCACAGCCACATCGGCAAGCCGTGAAGAATCGCCAAACCACTTCCGGTCCCGGCCAAAGGGCAGGTCCCAACTGAAGGTCGTCGTCAGGCGATGCGGAGCGTCGAACTCGAGCGGCGCCCGCTCCGCGCGGCGGTTATAGGCATTCTGCGCGGTGGAAACATCGCCGATCAGGCGGGAGAACGTATAAGACGCGATCGCCGCCATACCCGCCGACAGCCGCTTCTGATATCGCATCTGCAGCGCATGATAGATGCTGGCCCCAAAGGCCGGGCGTTGGCGTGTCACGTTCAGGAATTGCGGATAGGGCCGCAGTAGCTGTTGCCGCTGGACCCGCGCCCCAGCCAGAGGACCGGACGGGATTCGGCCGAAAAAGGGATTGTCTACAACCTGAGTGAGCTGAGTCCCAAGCGCCATGAAGCTCGGATCGAGCTGGTTCAGTTGTTCCACCAGCCCCTCCGACGGATCGTTGGCGATGTTCAGGCTCCGGCTTCCGACATACCCGATCTCGAATACACACTGCGAAGGCATTCCTCGCTGAATATTCAGGTGCCAGGTGTTGAACCGCGGCGTTACGTCGGATGGCTCGATGAATGCGACGCTCTGGCCGACCAGCGTCCCGAGGCCTTGCGTATTGCC
>JBGSME010000538.1:0-13506 GCA_041740335.1 Bryobacteraceae bacterium
CTGCTGGTCGCGTCGATGCGGATCGCCGCCGCCGATGGGGCTGCCGACGAGCTCGCCCGCGCCGAGCAATTCGCGGGACTCTACAACTGGTACGATGCGCACCCCCACTACGAGCGGGCTGAGCAACTCTTCAAAGCCAAAGGTGACGAAGCGCAAGAGCTCTTCGCGCGAGTGAGCCGTCTGCGCGGCGAGATGCAGATCATCCCGATGCCCGATCTCCTTGAGTTGGTCGACGACATCCTCGATACCGACGCCGCCAGGAAGGACCGTCGGCTACGGCTCCGATGCTTCGTCATTCGCGGCGACGTCAATCTCGAGATCGACGCTGCGGCTGCAAAGACTGACTGGGAAACGGCGCTTGCGTTGGCCGAGGAGATTCGCGATCCACGCTGGATCAATCGTGCCAACGGCGAACTCGGGATGGTCAGCTTCATGCTCGGCGACGCGGCCGCCGCACGCCAACAGGTGGGCGAAGCTCTGATGACCGCCATGATGGGTGGTGACGTCGGCGCCGTGATCCGCTATTACGCCGCCATCGCCACCGGACTCCACCTCCAGCAGGAGCACGTCAACGCGATCCGCTATTTCGATCTTGCGCTCGAGGCCGCGGCCCGCCACCCGGATTCCGGCTTCCAGTACATCTCCGCTTGGGGCAAGGCGAAGTCACTCCTGGCACTGAAGCGGGTCGCGGAGTCACAGAAGATCATCGAAGATGCGCTCGCGCAGGCGGAGGCGGATGACCGGCGCGTGAAGCAGGTGCAATTGCTCTTGGCTGTGGCCGATGTGGCGCGGGCGATTGGAAAACCCGACGAGGCGATTCGCCGGCTCCAGGAAGCGCTGCCGATTGCCGAGCGCGGCGGAATGCGGCGTCTGCTCGCTGAGATCTACTTCGACCTCGCCGAACTCCTCGGGCGGAAGGCGGAGTGGTCATCCGCGGTCGCTTACGCCGGCAAAGCGGTCGCCGTCACTGAGCGGGTCGGTGACCGGTACTTTCTTCCGACGCAGCTACTCGTGCTCGCGAACCTCGAAGCTGCGCAAGGTCGCAAGGCCGAGGCGATTGCCAAGTTGGAACGCGCTACCGACGTGATTGAAGGACTCCTGGTCAACGTCCCTTCCATCAACCATGCGTCAACGTTGGTGCGGGCGATGTCCGACATCTACACTCGGCACTACGAACTCGCTGCGGAGACCAAGACCGATCCCGCGTATCTGTTTCGCGTGCTCGAGCGCGCGCGGGGTCGCATCCTGACGGACGTGATTTCGAACGCGGCTGCCGTTCCGGAGGCCGGTCAGCGGAGCGAAGCCGAACGGATGCTCGCCAAACTACAACGCTCCCTCCTTTCGATGGACAAGCCTTCGGATCGCACGGCCACGCTGATGGAGATATGGAAGGCCGAACAAGAGCTCCTAGCGTTGGAGGGCAAGGATCGGCTATGGACGGGCCATGGACGTGAGGAGATCGGCATACCGGCGGTACAGTCGGTCCTCATGGATGACGAGGTGCTGATTGAGTACGTCTTCGGCACCGACCACGTCTACGTTCTGGCCGTCTCGCGCGAGTCCGTATCGGGCGTCGATCTCGGCCCTCGCAACAACGTCGATCCGGCACTCGATCGTCTGGTTGGGCTCCTGCAAAGCGCGCCGGAATTGCCGGAAGTCGAACGGCTGAAGAGAGACCTCGCGCGCAGACTGATTGCCCCGGTTCCGGCAACTCACGGAAAACGTCGGGTCATAGTCGTCGCGGATGGGAAACTTCATGCCGTTCCGATGGATATGCTGGCGCCGACTGCCACAGTGAGCTTCGCTCCGTCTGCAACCGCGCTATACGTGCTTCGGACGATGAAGCCCGAGGACGAGGCGGGTCGGGCTCTGCTCGCCGTCGGTGGCGTCCCGTACGACGAGACTGTTCAGCGCCGGGCCAACGTCTCGCGGGCGGCCGGCGTGTTCGATGTTCGAAGCCGCCCCGAACTCCCGCCGCTTCCTGCCTCTCGGACCGAGGTGGAGAAGGCGCTCGCGATTTTCGCGCCCGATGCGGTGGGGCTGGTCGGCGCCGAAGCGACCGAGGGCCGGTTCCGTGCGCAACCGCTCCGAGAGTTCGAGATCATTCACCTGGCCGTGCACGCCTTCGCCGATCCGAAGAACCCGCAACGTGCCGCGCTGCTGCTGGCGAGCGATGAGTCGACCGGCGAGGACGGATTCCTCCAGCCCCGCGAAATCACGCGGCTGCCGATCCGCGCGAAGGTTGTGGTGTTGTCGGCGTGCGAGACTACGGTCGGGCAATCGCTGGGTCAGGAGGGAGTGGCGAATCTGGCGCGCGCGTTCCTGATGGCAGGGGCGTCGTCTGTGTTGACCACCTCGTGGTCGGTGAAGGACACTGCCGCGAGCGCCCTGATCACGCAGTTCTACCGCAACCTTCGCGCCGGCAAGGACGTGACGACGGCCCTATCGACTGCCAAGCGCGAAACGCTACGCCGCTTCGGACCGAGCATCCTCTCGACCGTAGCCGCCTTTCAATTGATCGGCAACGGCGCGGCCGTGATTTCTCCCCGGAGGTCAACCCGATGAGCCTCACCACGAAGCAGAAGGCAAAGATCCTCGACCAAATTGAAGGCCACATCGAAAAGCGCTTCTACAACCCGGTCGCCGATCTCAACGGCTGGCGCGAGGCTTGGCCGAAGGCCCGGCCCGCAATTCTGGAGACATCGACCGACGCCGACTTCGAGGCCCAGGTCAACCAGGCGCTCGCGAGCCTACGCTCGAGCCACGTTTCCTTTTTTCACGCCAGCGGCGCGCGGATACCTGCGCCCTATGCCCTGAATGCAACCTTCCTCCGGTCGGACGAGGACGACCCGCCGGTCTGGGTCTTCGAGGATGTACTCGAAGGAGGCATCGCGGATAGGGCCGGAATTGTCTTTGGCGAAAGCCTCGCCGCCGTGAACGGCGTCCCGGTTCTCCCGCCCGACATGCCGCGCTTCGACCTCGGCTCCCGCCTCGAACTCACGATCCTAGGCCGCGATCTGACTCCCCGGACCGTCTCCATCCAACTGCCGCCGAAGTCACCGAAAGGGCGTCCGCCGTTAGTCGAGGTCCAAGCCGTGCACTCGCGAAAGCTCACCGACGATGTAGGCTACGTCCGAGTCGCCTACTTCCCCGGTGCCGTCGGCCACACCTTCGCAGCCGCCTATGAGAAGGCCCTTGCCGATCTCGGACCGATCACCGGCCTAGTGATCGACCTCCGAGGCAACCCCGGCGGCGGGCTCGGCTCCCTCCGCGTGATGAGTTCCCTCTGCCCGGACCGCCGTCCCATCGGCTACAACGTCACTCGCCGGTTTGTAGACAAGGGACTGCGTCCAGAGGATCTCCCCTGCATCGACCACATCCCATCGACGAAGCTCGGACTCTTGAAAATGGCCCTCCGCTTCAAGCTCCTCAACCGCGACCGCTCCATCGCCCTCGCAACCGAAGGGCTCGGCCCCCGCCCCTTCCACGGCCGGATAGCGATCCTAATCAACCAACACACCAAGAGCGCCGCCGAGATGATCGCCGCGTTCGCCGCAGCCAACAACCTCGCCACTCTTATCGGAAGCCGAACCGCCGGCGAAGTCCTAGGCGCGGTCAACTTCGTCCTCGGTGACCATTACCGGCTCCGCCTCCCCATCGGCGGCTGGATGACTCAAGAAGGCAGGGTTCTGGAATCCCTCGGCGTGGCGCCGTCGGTCGAAGCGTCAGCGTCAGCTAGCGAACTGCGACTTGGACGAAACTTATCGCTGGAGGCTGCAATCGACTTGTTGTGTGCTGGCGCAAAGCAATAGCTCCCGGCCAGTTCCGGCTACACTACGGAAATGCCCGCCAAACGGACGATTCCGGAGTCGAAATCGAAGAGGGATTAAGGCCAGGCACGCAAACTGGCGAAAATGTTGCGGGTGGGCATCTATGCCCGCGCGTCGACGCCGCTCGATCAAATCAAAGATCAACCTAAATCCGGCAGTTGAACTACGGCAATTTGGCCTGTGGGGTGGGCAGGTCCGGATAACTGCTCCGCAGCGTTTAGGAACTGCCTTAGCCAACGGCTGATGTTGGTGAGTAGGTTGGCGATTTTCCGCGCCTTGGCGTGCACGCTGGCGATAGTGAGGTGGGTGCGATTGGCGTGCGTGGTTTCCCGAGCCACACCGTGTAGCAGCAGCGGCCGGGTCGTGATCGCCTCCCCGTGGCCGGGCCCAGTAGCCATGCGAGTGTAGATACTCCACCAGTTGAAGATCAGCGCGACGATCCGGGCCATCAACTGGCTGCGCTTGAGGTCCGCCGTCGAGAATCCCCGCCAGCCCCACTGATTCTTCAGTTCGTCGAATTGGTTCTCGGCGTCGCCGCGATCCCGATAGATTTGGGCGATGGCTTTCACTTCAGTCTCCCCCCAATTGGTAACCAAGACCGAGTACTCATACTATTGCCCCTGACCCTGCTCGATCACGACCCCGGGCAGACTCAACTGACCCCTCGGGGGGCGGCGCCTGATCGGGCTTCTCGATGCGGCGCCTGGTCACCAGCACCGTCCGGGTCCGGCTCCAGCCTTGCAACTGCAAGTGATGGAGCACTCCTTCCCAACCCTGCCCCGCCGTGCGCCATGCCGCTCCGCTCCGGTTCAATTGCTTGATCAGATCTTGGACGCCCTTGCTCCGCCGCACCTTGAATACATAGGCCAAATCCCGCTGTTCACACGCCGCCATCAACTCCTCGTTGCCGTGTCCACAATCGCCCCGCACCAAACTCGGCCAGTACTTCCGGTCCCGCGCGTCCAGCCACCCAACCAGCGTCGGCACTCCGTAGGTGCTCGCCGTCTGATTGCCCGCTTGCACATCCACATTCAGAATCAACTTCGCCGCCGTAAACCACATTGCGTGGTACACATGCGATGGCCGCCCCGGCTTCATTGGGTTGTACCCGACCTTGGCCTCTTCTTGCTTGCCGTACAGCGTCTTCACCGTGGCGTCTACATCCAGAATCCACTCTTGCTCCAGCAGCGTTTCGTACGTCTCGTTCATACTTCGGTCCAGCTCCAGCCATAGCGTCAGCGATTCTTCCTCCTCCTTCTCGAACGCCCGCCGAACGCTGTCCTCGCTCCGGAAACCCTCGATCCCCAGCATCTTTGCCAATACATCATCGCCTCGCAGTCCCGTGATATGCGCATATCGCCTATGCCCGTTCAGCACACTGAACAGGATCGTTCCCAAAATTTCGTTCTTTGTCGGTGCATTCGGCGAGGTGTAGCTCAATGGGCAACTCTCCACGAACCGCTCCCATAGCCCAGTTACTTTCAGGAACTCGACGAAGTAGGTCAGCGGGCCGTTCAAGCTCATCCCTCCCTCCTCGGCCCATCTCACTTCCACGCTCCCGCCGAACGTCTCGATCCGCCGTGCCTCAGGATAGCCCAGTTCCCTGTCTTCCTCTTCACCCTCTGGGTGAAGAACCGAAATCCTCGTTCCCTCGTTCATCCCTTTGAGTATCCATCACTTCACGTCTGGGCCAAGCACCCCAACTGCCGGATCTAGGATCAAAGTAAGCCAAATCAAGCGAACTCACCGCAAGAAAGTGTGAATTCTGCATCAGTAACGCGTTCCGGCTGGCCACGTCCGTCTCCGCGACTGGCCGGTTAATCGCCGGAAGCCCACGAAATAGTAGCCTTCTTAGCTCTATTGAACGGCAAGGGAAACGGAGTTAGAATCGACGCCGTCTACGGACAGTCGGAGGGGGACCGCGGGATCTGGTGTGACTGCCTGGGGCACCCGGACGTTGACTTGATAGAGTCCGTGGAACCCGGGTGCAATGCCAGCATAAAGCACCTCGGCAGAACTTGTACCGATCACGACTTGCACTACGCCCGTGACCCGCGCGAGTGGCTCCACGCCCGGTGCCGGTTGGCTGACATCCACGTTGGGCGACACCACTCCTAGTCCTGTGCAATAGATCTGGATGATCTCCCCTCGCCGGGCTGGCGCGCGGGAGTCCGCGAGGATTCCCTGTTGATTCAGAACCGCACCTTGTCCGCTGCCTTTCTGCGACACCGTAAAGATCCCAGGCTGCGCCGGCGTCACGACCAGCGGAAGCGGTACCGAGATCGCTCCATCCCGCTCAACGACTAATTGCGTCGGCCCTCCATTGATCCCGAATGGCACCACCGCATTGATCTGCATCCGACTGGCAAAAAACAGTGGCAACAGAGTGTTTCCGAGGCGCACCCGGATGCCCGCCAAACTCGTCGTGGGTGCCGTAACGGATTGACTTTCGCCCGCCAACTGATCTCCGAAGATGGAGATGATCTGGCCCGGCGACACGGTGTCCCCGTTGGCCTGCACACTCGCCGCGTTCAGCACCGAGCCCGGTTTGATAATCGGAGCATCCGCATTCGGCAGCACTGAGCCGAACACGAACGCTTGTGTCGACAACAGCCCACCGGCGGCGAACGCGGACAGTTTCAGCCTCACTTGCGCCCCATCGGAGGTCACCGGCTGCCATGTCCCCCGCCAGATCCCGTCCGGCCATGCGGTCAGTGACAACGCCGGATCACCAGATGAGAAAAACACCGACGCCGCTCCGGACTGCAAAAAGGTGCCGCAGTCGTCGGCGATGCGTGCTTCAACTGGCACGGGCAATCGAGAGCGTACTTCGAAGAGGTTTGTGGGGGAGAGGAACACCGCCGTCAGCCGGTTCGGGTCGCAGACGGCTGCGGCCGACCGCAAGGCTTGGGGCTGCCCAGCCGACGCCGTCTTCTCGAGCCCACCCACCACAACTTCAATGTTGAGACGATGCTCGCTTCCATTCACCTTCAGCAGTCCAGGGAACCGTAACGTCAGTGTCGCACGTTCTCCGATCTTCAGCTCGGTCGTATCCACCAAACTCAACACCAACTCAGCCGGCTGCTTATCGTTCGCCACTGCTGCACCCCGAAAACTCGCGCCCAGCCATTTCGGCAGTGCTGAGTCGATCAGTACCTCCTGGTTTCCTACTGTGTACTCAACCTTTATCGACTCTGCGGCTTGACCGGGCAAACCAAGAATCACACCCCCCTTGTCCACCGTCGGCGGCAGTGGGCCTTTTACAACCTCTACGTAGACAGGCTTAATGTCAGGCTCATCTCGCCGATGCGCATAAGAGAAGATCAGTGACGCCTCTCTTCGCGATCTCGGCGTGTCCGCTCTCAGATTTTCAACGGGCTTAGCCGTCTGCACCAATAGTCGCTGAGGCTCGCCAGGCTTCAATATGCCCCTGAAAGCTGGCTCCACGGTGATCAGGTTTACGCCCTGCGTGCTGTTGGGGTTCCCTCCGGCCGCGCCCGCAGTGACCGCCCAATCCAGATCGCCAGGGCCCCCATTCGCTAGCATCACCTGCTGCGATCGTGGCCTCCATTGACCCTCTTGGCTGAACAATGTTATTCCACGCTCAGCCGACAGAGAAACGAGCGGAGTCGTCGACTCCGTGATTGTGACTGGCAACTCCACCGACTGGCCACCAGCTGTGATGATGATCACCCTCTGTGCCGTTACGCCCCCGGGTAGTCCTGCCAGTCTAATCTGAATGGAAAACTCAGCGCTCTGCCCTTCGCTAACCTCAACCGATTGAGGATATACAGTGCCCCAGTCAGTGGAACCATTGCTATCTTTCTTCACGGCACTTTGAATTGTGAGCTTCTGCGAACTTGTATTTTGAACACCAAAGACCGCCGACCTGCGATCGTTGTCGGCGTCGCCTGTCAAAGCCATCTGAAGGCTGGGCGCCAAAACTCGAAAAGATCCGGCGGGCAGCTTTTGGACCTCAACGGAAACCACGAACCTGCCAATCTCTTCATCGGCTTCACTGAGAATCCTTACCTCAGCGTCATCACTGACGCCTCGGATCCGCTCAGGAACGATCTGCAGTTCAAGGATTTTCGGTAATGTTCCTGTTGTGGCATTAAGGAACAACCAGGGCCTATTGTTGATGGCTAGTTTGAAAGGACGCCCACTTTCCCCTCCCAACTGAACAACTCGACTTACTGGATCTTTTGAACCTTCCAGCACTTTCACGGTCAAGCGTGCCGGCTCGACGCTGAAGTTTCTAGCCACTCCAACGGTAATCGTCACCTGCCGTGTTTTCGCCGAAAATCCCGGACTGGAAGCCCTCACAAACAGGTTGAACGTGCCGCTCGGCGTCCTGTCATCGGAGACTACTGTGAGCGTGGAGTGTACTGAGGCCGCGACTGGCGGCTTCACTATCGTTGAGCTGAATCCGGTGCCGGCTGCAAGGCCCGTCGGGAGATTCACCAGTTCCAGGCGCACGTCCTCACTGAATCCCTGTATGCTGACTACTCTGACATCGAAGACTGCAGTTTGCCCACGCGCAATGGACCGGGCTGTGGGATTGATTGATACGTCGAATTCTGGAGGCTGGGCATCGCCGAAGGATCGGATGGTATGAGTTTGACCCTCGATGTCGATGTACCATTCCGCCGACCCGCCGCTACCAGGCGCCAGCGGGAAGGAACTCCACGAGTACTGGGCAGTGCCGGAGCCTATCCCGAAGCGAGGCGAGGTGGTATATTTCGGGTTATTGCCCCTGACAATAGGACTCCAGCCGCAGGTCTCTAATGTAGCGACTTCGATCGTCTCTAGCCCCTCCGATCCTGTAATCGTCCTGCTTTCGGGAGTTATGGAATAGACACAGGCAGAGCCAAATCGAAGAGTCCATACGTCTTCCAAGAGATCAGCCTGTGACCTGCCCCCAAAGAGGACGAGTAGTTTCGAAACAGGATCAGACGCAAGGGCCGGACCTGCACCGCGCCCACCGCGTGGAAATGGAAGAAGATCCGTGGGCACCCTGGAAAGAGATGGCTTACCATCCACAGCATTGGCATGGTCAATTGCCCAGACCTCATTTGGTTGAGCGCTCGTGGCGTCCCCAGCAAGCAAAATCAGCCGGTTGGAAGTCTCATCGTACTTGCCATTCAGCCACAAGTTCGGCCCGGGGACGGCGCCAGCTAGGTCGAAACGCTCGAACTTCGGCGATCCACTAGCGCCATTGGCGTCACGGACGACATAATACTCTAACGCTGCCTGATCAGGCTTCCGAGGGCTCACGATCATGATCCTGCCCGATACTACGTCGTAACCGAAAGCGCTACCGCTGGTGGATGAAGGCTGAGGTCCCGTAGGTGTCAAGCGAACCCAATTTGAGGATTCCGCTGGCGGTATCGCATCGGCCTTCTCCAGGAGCCAAAAATCCGTCAGCTCACCTGTTCCAGTCGTTCCTCCGTAGACGAGCATGCGATTTCGCCGAATGTCGAACGCGAAGACGGCATCCGAACGAGGTACCGGTAGAGCCGTCGCAGCCGGCACGCGATGCCAGTCGGACTTTCCGGTCCACCCACTAGCCCCTTCAAGGATCCAGAGATCGTCGAGCTTTTCACTGCTGCAGCCTCTTCGTTCCCCTCCAAAAATTATCATCCGATCTGAAATGGGACTATAGGCGACGATGTGACCCCTTCGGCCCAAGGGCAGCGCCGAGCTGAAACTTAAGGGACCTAACCAACCCGAAGCGCTGGATCCTCGCCTACCGAGCCCGTTGGCATTCGTGAGGATAAAGGTGTCATTTGACGCGGGGCTACCGCATCCTGATCTCACTCCGCCAAAAAGGATCATTCGATGGCTGAATGGGTCGAATACTGCGGAGGCGTCGGCTCTCCCGAGCGAGGGCGATGCTCCCCTTGCACCTAGCGGCACCCACATCTGAGCTAATGTTGGCTGGATGGAAACCACGTGGAGCGTCAGCGCAATGTAGCAGCAAACCAACCGGGAGTGCACAGTTAGCATTCCTTTTAGGTGCCTCTCGTCGTGAGTATACACCCAAAGGATCCTGCGGAAAGAGAGCTTCCGGCACTCCGCTCTCCCAGCCATGGCGCAGGCTCTGCGGCGCCCCTCTCCGGTTGACATTCGCACTGTCGCCACACCCGTACCCACGACCGTACCCGCCGCGTTCGAAGACAGCTCCGAACCAGCCCGATCGGTAGAACCAAACGCATGAAAATACAGACCCTACCAAACCAGCCCCTGGTTCGGGACCAGGAGGCCGGAGGTTCGAATCCTCTCGCCCCGACCACTTCTTCTTGTTTTCTTTCAATTGGTACTGGCACCGGTCACGCCGGCGTGTTCGGTATCAAAGCGTCGATCTTACCCACACCCGCGGCAAGCAGCGTCGCAGCAACAACGCGCACTACTCCGCCACCTCGATACTTGCCTTCTTCTGCTGACCGGAGATCCAGTCCCGCACCCGAATCTCCCATTTTCCAACCGGATCGTTCAGCGCCAGCGGAATCCGGTGCATAACCTCGCCGTGCGGCGCCACCCAGTTGCGGGAATAGGCCTCCGAAGCTTTACCATCGGGCCTTATTACCTGCACTCGAATCGCGTGTGTGTCCGCGAGAGACGGATGCGCGAAGCGCACGGAAACGTCGAAAGACCGGCCCCGGTTGACGCGTTCCGGCGCGGAGAGAACCAGTTCCGCAACCGGCAGCGGAGTAGTCGCGACGATGACCGGTTCGTATGGCGGGACCGTGAGGTTCAGTTTCGAGATCGTGCCCAGGCCGTTGCCGGAGCGCACGTCATAAACGGTTCGCTGCCCGGGCAAGCTCAGCGTTACCGCCACGGGTTTTGCAAACCGGCCGTTCGATCGGAAGTCCGGCGGACCCAGTTCGTCAACGCGAAGCTGCGGATTGCTCATGAGGGCTACGAAGGTCACGCCACCATTCCGAAAGACATGCGTTTCCACTCCGGTTACCGGCGCGCCGTCCGCTCCCATCACCGCATATTCCGGCTTGACTCCCGCCACCGCCAGCCATTGCGAGATCAGCCGCCGCGATTCCCCTTCTTTCCCGGATAGCCGGTGCTCGTGATAACTTCCGATTTCAGCCGGCGCTAGAATCGCGCTGCCTTTGCCGAACGTAGGCCGGTCAAACAGATCGGCGAGCAACGGCTTTTCGAGCTTGCGGGCGCGCTCGTCGTACTGGCCCGGAATTCCATCCACGATCAGCAGTCCGCCGCGCGCAACGAACTCGCGAATCTGGCCGGCTTCGGTGCTTGACAATGCGGTGGAACGGGGCAGGATCAGCACCTTGTATCCCCCCGCAATGAGTCCGCCCTGTTCGACGTCGTCGTAGGCCACGAACTTGTACTGCAGCCCCTGATCTTCGATCAGCTTGCAATACGCCTGACGCAAGCGGAGGAACTCGCTGTCCTTGTACTCAGTGCTGGAATTCCGTTGCACCCAGCGCTCCCCGTGCGGCCGCTGCGCGATCATCCATTCCACCCTCATGCTCGGCTGCGAATAGTGGATCGCGATGGGGTCGCTCATCCGCTCGCTGCTGACAATCTGCGCGCCAAGTCCCGAGCGCAGTTCGTTATAGTAGCCGGCGACTTCGGCGCCGCGCGGTCCGATACTGCCATCGGCGTTGATGAACGCCGACTTGTCATCCCAGATCACCAGGCCGCGATTGCCGTGCAGGAACTCGAACCAAACGCGGTTCCGTTCCCAGGGGCCGCGTTCGAAAGACGTAGTCAGCACGGCCATCCGCGGGTTCAGTGAGCGCAGGATTTCGATATTGTTGCCGATATCGTAAGGCTCGATCGCGGTGAGAGATTTCGCGATTCGCGAGTAGTCGTAGCCGCCCCATCCCGGCATCTGTCCGCCACCGATTGCGACGTAAGCAGAGGGGTCGACGGAACGGACCGCGTCGTTGCCCATCTTCAAGGCACCGGCGAATGCCACGTCCATGAATTCCTTGAAATCGCTCCAGGAGGTGTAGTTGAAATCCGTTCGCTTCATGGCCTCGTCAGTCGTTTCCGGCAGGACGGAATCCCAGATCGGGAACTTCGATCCCCAGCGGGTATTCAACTCCTGGAGGGTTGGATAGCGGTCCTTCAGCCATTTGCGGAATGCAGTGATCGACGCATCGGAGTAGTCGAAATCGAAGAAGGCGGCGAGGTCGGCGATGCCTGTTTCGTCGCCCAGGCTATAGAAGAAGGGACGATAGGGAGAATAGAATTTCGCCCTCTCCACAAGCCGGTCGTGAATCTTGTCCAGCCAAACCGGATCGCTGAGACTCGGGTAGCGCTTCAGGGCGTCTTTACTGGTCCGGTTCTTCTTGAAGTTTTCACGAGCCTCCTGGAACTTCCAACCGTTTGGCCGATCCGGATAATAGCGATGATATTCAGAATAGAAATCGGTGGCGATATTTTCGGAATACCATCGAAGGTTGTTCTTGATTAGAAACTCGGGGAGCGCACTCCCGCGTCCCACGGACTCGCCGCCATCGATGCCTACCGCCCGCAGCGCCGCTACCTGCTCCGCCGTGCGGTGTTGCCACATGATGATGTGGTAGTCGTTCCAGCCTTCCTCCGGCGGCCGGGCGACGAATTGCACCGCCGCATTCTCGTCGCGCTTATCCACCGCGCCCTTGCGATTCTTACCTTCGAACGTGAAGTGCGCGCGAATCGTGTTCTGCATCGCAACCGCGCGGCTCAAATCGAGGGGAAAGGAAATCTCATCCTCGTCGTTCAACGTAACAGGAATCTTCTTCTCTTCAATCAGGCGATTGAAGGAGTCGGTCCACTGGATCGTCAATTCGCCGGTGCCGGTGGCCAGATAGTTGGTCTTGTAAGTCGCAACGACAGTGCCGCTTCTTTCTAACGACTCGGCGGGAAGCGTGATTTGCGCCGCTGCCGTTGCAAACGCAGCAAGTAGAAAGACGATGAACAGTTGCATGTGAACCTCGAGATTACTTTGAGGCAGCATGGCGAAAGGGTTCGCGCAGCCACCTGCCGCCAACTCAGTGATTCGTGCTCGATCCCGCCGCGCCGCCAATGTACCCGAGCGATCTCAGCCGCTCCAGTGTTTTCGGATCCATCGTCGTCTGGCCCGCGCCGCCAAGATGCTCCCGGATCTGCTTTTGCGCCTCGATCCACTCACGCACGTCGGCCAGTTGGCGCTTGACCAATTCCGGCTGCTGGGCTGCCAGGTTTGTTGTTTCGCGTGGGTCAGCAATGCGATCATACAGCTCCACTTCGGGCAGGCCGGACAACTGAGGCTGATCCCTGAAGACGAACTTCCAGCGGGCGTCGATGCGGGCGAAAGTACCGGTCTGGTTTTCCGGCACGAAGGCGGCGCGGCGAACATTGGCGTAGCGAAATCGCGAACTCATCACCGGCCGCTTGCGAGCGAGCACGGCCCCATTTATCAGTGGCATCAGGCTCAGGCCTTGCAACACACCCCGCGGCGGGACTTCCAGAAGTTCCAACAAGGTCGGCATGAGATCGATCAACTGAACCGGGTCCTTAACCCGCCGAGGGGATGGGAGCAGTTTTCGATTCCACATCATCCAAACGGTGTGAGTCAACTCCTCGTACAGTGCGTGCCCGTGGCCGGTCCAACCGTGATCGAGAAACTCTTCCCCATGATCAGACACGAAGACGATCAGAGTATTGT
>JBGSME010000539.1:0-2964 GCA_041740335.1 Bryobacteraceae bacterium
TCCAGTTTCCAGACCACCAGCACGTTACCCTTGCGGACCTGATCCAGAAGCCGGTGAAGTTCTGGCCGGTCCCACCGTCCTCCGGAGGCCTTCTCCTTATCGGTCCGCTCGCAGCCAGCGGCGTTGAGCGCTGTTACTGCGGCGGCGGTGTCCTGATTTTGGTTGGAGACTCTGCGTTGCGTGTATGTGCATCAGGCGTTGATGCGTTTGAGCCGAGCAGCTTCTTTGGCGTATGCCGAGAGGGGTTTGTCCGCCTCGAACCACAGGTCGCGTTCGGCGGGAAGGCCCAGCCTGCCACGCACGGCGGCGATTTCCGAGAGCCTGACGGCACCGAGTTTCGGGTAGCCCCTGCCGAGGTAATGTAGACCGAAAACGACATCGGTATCTTCTGGATTGATTTCCGTCAGAAGCCAGGTACAGCCTCCCCCGGGAGTAAAGAGTTTCACGACAGGTTGGAAGTCGATCTCATCCTTGGTTCCGCGGACAGGAGCCTGTTTGCGGCCGTTTTCCAGAAGGCGGGCCAGAATATCTGTGGTGAGAAGTTTCATGATTGGTCTCCGATGTTTGGGGCAACGTGAAGATAAGAGACCGTGCGGAGATCAGCGCGCTCAACTGTTCGCATTCGACGAGCTCCGGTGCGCCGCCGCCACCGAGCATTCGCCCAGACCTCACATCCAACCCGGGCATTGTAAACATGACTAGAGAAGTTAGCTCCCGGAAGGGGCGGACTGATCCCGCTCCCGCCGGATGATCGTTGGCTTGTACCGCTTTCCGTCAGGCCGGGTGATCACCAGCTTGTTCGAGTCAACACAAGCTTCCACTTCGCTGTTGACGATCATGCTCGACGGGTTGTAGCCCCAGAAGTCGCCGCTGGAGCGCGCCGTGTAGATGATTCCGTCCAGCGCCACTGTTACGACGTAGGTCGTCTGCTTGCGCGTGGCCGGCAGGGTGATAGTGGTCCAATCTTTACCATCCTTGCTTTGACGGGCTTGGCCGATCTGGGCGGTAGGCACGAGTTCCGTGTTTTCTTGGACGTCTAACAGCTTCCCGGTTTGGCAAGCAGGGGCGGTCTTCGCATAGCTTCCAGGTGCGAGCAGAATGGCCGCTCCGAAAGCGGCGATCAGGGTATTCAATTTGAGGTTCATGGTTGTTTCCTTTCTTTCCAATCTGGTTTCTTAACTTTGCTTCTTCGGTTCTAGTTCGTTCAGCGATGCCTTGCTTCGGCCCGGATGCTTTGGATTGTGGGGTACGATTCCTCCACCGAGATTGCCGGCCGAACGTGACTCATTCCACCGGTCAACGTGGCCAGCGTCAAGATCGCCATGGCGGAAAGGGCTTTCCGAAATCGCCGCGATAAGTTCGTCTTCATATGCAAACTCTCGAAGCGTTGGTGGCGCTGACGCCGGCTGGAACCTCCACCGGAAACCCGAGCTGAGTCCAGAGCGGAAATCCGCCCTCGAGCGGCCGGATTGATTTGATCCCTCTCCGCTGCAATCGGATGGTCGCGGCAGCGGCACTGGAAATCTCGTTCGGGCACGAACAGTAGAGGATCATTTCAGTTTCCGGAACCGCCGGCACGAAGTTGTCCAGTTCCTTGACGGTGAGCGTGAGTGAACCGGGGATTCGCCCTTCGCGCCACTCGAAGCCATTTCGCAGATCGACAATCATCATGGATTCTCCCGACTCCATTCGCCGCTTCAGTTCCATCGGCGTGATGCGGGCCACTCGGAGGGAACGGTGAACCCGTGTCCTCTCGATCAGCTTGCAGAGGACGTAGATCACGGAGACGCCCGCCAGGGCCAATCCCATCCATCCACCAAGCCGGTCCATGTGAGCGGCAATTGTGTCTATTTGCCCGCTGAACCACCATCCGGCAAGGAGAAAGACGCCAGCCCACAGGCTCGCGCCTGCACCATCCATGGCGATGAACTTCCAGAGGCTCACCCGATAGATGCCTGCCATTGGAGGCGCAACCGTGCTGACTCCGGGGATAAACTTGGCGAAGAACAACCAGCGCGCACCGTGTCTTGAGTACGCCGCACTGGTTTGGCGAACGCAGGCGTCGGGCTCCAAAGAAATCTTGCAGAGCAACCGCAACACCGCCATCCCTCGCGTCTTGCCCAGGTAGTACCAAACGGTATCGCCGATTAGTGATGCGGCCACCGCCAACAGTAATGCGAACGCCAGGTTGAGCTTGCCAAGCCCCGCGAGCGCGCCCGCGGCAAGCAAGAACGGAGCCGCAGGCAGGGGCAATCCCAGTTGTTCTACCAAGACGCATGCGAACAGCGCTGCGTAGCCGAAAGTTGAGAGGAATTCAACCGTTCCATTCATGATTCCCGCCTGCTTTCTTGTTGCCAGGCGACTGATTCATCGGCGTCGCCGTGAAGAATTGTCTGCTTGATTCTGGCCACGAGTTGAAGGTACCGTGGATGACCACTTTGAAGATTGAACGCTCCCGCTAGTCTTCTTGAACAAAACAGCTACAGTAGAAACCGGGGATCTTGTGAACCAGCAGCTAAACGATGCATCGTACAGGTGGTTAAACGTTCCACGCTGGTACCTGTGGGATGGCGGCTTCCTGCTGATCGGCCAGGCTAAGGGCGTCGTTCCGGCCCACTCGCACCACGCCATCCAGATTGTCATCTCACTCGACGAGCCCTTCGCCGTTTGCGGTCATCACGAGAACTGGCGCCAAGGCCGCGGAATGGTTGTACGGCCGGATGCTGTTCATTCCTTTGATTGCAACGGGGCTTTTGGAGCGATGCTTTTTGTCGATCCCGAGTCGAACGAAGGGGTGTGGCTGCAAACCCTCCTCGCGCACGACATCACGATCGTGCCCGATGCCCGCCTGGCCTCATGTGTCTTGGAACTCCGTACGTTTACCGAACAGCCCTTCGCCGGCATGGAAATTGGCGCACTCATCCGCCATTGTGTGCATGCCTTGAGTCCGGGACCACCGCCGAT
>JBGSME010000540.1:0-4679 GCA_041740335.1 Bryobacteraceae bacterium
CCTGGTGGTGCACGAGAACCGCGGCTTGGTCGAGCATATCCGTGACGTCACGCGGCGCATGGCGAAAGCCGGCTTCGTCGCACTCGGGATTGACCTGTTGTCCCGCCAAGGCGGAACCGGGGCTTTCGAAAACGACACCGCGCGCACACAAGCCTACGGCCGCACGGTGCAGGCCGAGCGGTACAACGACATGTTCTCGGCGATTGAATTTCTGCAGAAGCAGGAGATGGTGGTGTGGGACCGGATTGGCGCGATCGGCTTTTGCGCGGGCGGGGGCAATATCTTCTACGGCGTGTACAATCAGATGCCGCTGCAAGCCGCAGTGCCGTTTTACGGGACTCCGCCGAGTCCACTACCGACTCCGTCGCCGGTTACCACGCCGATGTTGTGCGTGTTTTCGGAGACCGACACGCGTCAGGCCGCGGTTATCCCAAGCCTGGTGGAGTCACTGGTGGCGGCTAAGGTTACTTTTGGCGTCCATCTGTTCAAAGGAACCGGCCATGGATTCCACAACGACACCGGCGCTATCTACAATAAGCCGGCGGCGTGCGATGCATGGGCAAAGTCAGTGGAGTTTTTGAACACGCATTTGCGCGCGCCGCGAACGTGAGGGCCCGCGCCTCGCGCGGAGAACTAACTTATTGCTGAAGAACCTGCCCATCGGCAACCAGCTTCGCGCGCAGCTTCTCATAAGGCACGTCCTGAACGGCCACCTTGCCGTCGATCGCCAACACGGCGGCGGTGGCCGCCGATTGCCCCAGGATCATGAAAACCGGCTCCATGCGGATCGACCCATACGCGATATGCGAACTCGAGGCGCAAACCGGGACGAGTAGGTTCGGCGCCTGACCGGGCTTGGGGACCAAGGCTCCATACGCGATCTGATAGGGCCCCTGCGTGCTCACGCCGATGTCGCCTTCGTTTTGCACATAGCCATCCGGTGTGATGTAGCGCTGGATGTTATGGGAGTCAATCCCGTAGGATCCCATCCCGACCGGCTCCGGGGTTGGACGCCGCTTGAGTAATTCATTTTCCGTCATCACATACTTACCCACCATGCGCCTGGCCTCGCGCACATAGAGCTGGTGCGGCCAATTGCCGGTGGCGACGAACTCGTCTTTCGCGAGGCCCCATTTCGACATCGCCGACCGGACATCCTCGGGCACACTGGGATCGTTCGCGATGAAATAGAGCAGCCCCTTTTGATAGGTTTCGTGCTCCTTGAGGATCTCGCGGCGCCGGGCGTAATCGGCTTCCGGGTAATCCCAATTCCGTCCGATGTTATCGGTGCTGAAAGGGCCGTGATTGTTTGTATCGGTCTTGAGGTTCGGAATGGGATCGTACTTCTGAAAGGTCTCGCGCCATCCGGCCTGATAGATACGCGCCAGTAACTCGTACTGGCCGGCGTCATAACCCTGTGGTTTCGCGAAGGGAACGCGGTTGCCCTCGGCCTGGGTGAGGCACATGCGAAAGCAGTAAGCCTGAACTTTCTTATCGCCCTTACCGTATTCGCCGGGATCGGCGGTGGAAATCAGAGGGAGCACACCGCTCGACGAGTCGCCTGGGATCTTGTACGGAGAAATGGGTTTGCCGACAGCGCCGAAGTGGTGCTTGTGATGCAGGACGCCGGTCTGGACGCCGTTCCACTTTTCGCCGTACACCGCCGTTGCTTCGCGCCCGACGAAGTAGTCTACGCCGGCAGCCGCCATGAGATCGCCCTCATAGGTGGCATCAATGAACATGCTGCCGGTATAGCGATCGCCGTTGGTCATCCGAATGGAGACGATCCGCGAGGCGCGGTCTTTGGTGACGCCGGACGCACTACGGTCGAGCCACGAATCGCGGATCACCGGGATTTTTTTCTCTTTCATCCACTCGTCGTAGACCTTCTCGGCGACATGCGGCTCGAAGATCCACATCGTGCGGGCGCTCCCGTCCATGGCCGCCGTGCCCTGGCCTTTGTTGCCGTACGATTCGCGAGTCTGCCACCGCCAGGTATCGGGTTTCTGATAGTGGGTCCAGACGCGATGATAGAACTCGCGAGCGAGGCCGCCGATGACGGCTTTGTTCCCGGAATCGGTCCAGCCGAGGCCACCGGCGGTGAGGCCGCCCAGGTGCTGCTCGGGGCAAACGACGATTACGGTTTTGCCCATCTGTTTGGTTTGCACCGCGGCGGTCATGGCGGCCGAAGTGCATCCGTAGATGACGACGTCGGCCTTTCTTGAAGCTGCGCCGGCGATGGCCGCGATCCCGAGTGCGGCTGCGAGGAGACGAACGCTCATCGTGGAACTCGAATCGTGTGGGCCCTTTAGCCCTTCTTTGCCCCCGGCTTGCCCATCGAGTCGATCTCTTTCATATACACGCGCCGACCTTCGTCCATCGCGAGGTTCGCCAGCATGACGTTGGTGGAATCCTCCAGCCCGACTTCCAGATCGGCCCTTGGGCGCGTCCCGGTGCGGATCGAGTTGAACCATTCCTCGAGTTGCACGTCGACGGGATTTTTTGCCTCTTCGGGCACCATCACGCCTTTTTTATAAAGCCACAACTTGGCGAACTTCATTTCCTTCTCAAGGAACGAGTCGCCATCTTTCACCAGTTCGCGGTCCACGAGCACAGGCAGGCCCTTGCCGCCTTTGCCGGTTGACAGCAGTGATGCGTTGGCCATGGCCGCTTTTTCCTTGCCCTTGGCCGCCGACGCGGGCTTGGCCTGCGGTTCGTAGAACCACAACGCCGTCGCCGGTTCGTTGTCGGTGCCGACGGTGATGTGGATGGTGCCTTCGGTGCCCATGATCATTTCGCCGAACTGAGTGCGAGTGGATCCGAACAGGGGCAAATGCTGATTGGTCGAAATCGAACTGTACATCAGCTTCTGGCCGCCGGGATAGGCGAAGATCAATTGGATGTTGTCGTAAACATCGCGGTCGTCTTTGTAGGTGTCGATGCCGCCAACGCCGGTGACGAATTCGGGGTGGCTTCCAATCATCCAGTCGGCCACGTCCACCTGATGCGATGCCAGTTCGGCGGTGAGCCCGCCGGAATACTTTCTGTAGACGCGCCAGGAAGGAGGCTGCCAGGTTCTGCCCAATGAGGCGCGATTCCACTGGGCGTAGACGTTGGTGACCTTACCCAACATGCCCTTTTCGATCATCTGCTTGGCGGTCTGATAAAACTCCGAACAGCGCCGCTGCAATCCGGTCTGGAGGATTTGTTTGGGGCGCGAGTTTGACAGCGCGCGGAGTTCATGTACTTCCTCCGGCTTGAACACGAGGCTCTTTTCGCAGAAGACATGCTTGCCGGCCAACAGGGCGTCCTTGGTGATAGGGAAATGCATGTAGAGGGGCGTGGCGATGAGCACCGCTTCAATGTCCTGCCGCGCCAGCACTTCGCGATAGTCTTTGTATCCCTGCGGTTTGTCCTTGGACAACTGCTTGGCTTTGGCCAGAGCGGTATCGTCGATATCGCACACGGCAAGACACTTGCCGCCGTCAACGCCGTTGAAGTGTTCGATGTGATAACTGCCGCGTCCCCCGGTGCCGATGACAGCATAGGGCACCTGTTCGTTGGCTGCTTTCACCTTCTGAATACGTGGAGCCGCGGCGACGGCCAAAGCGGCCGCTCCTGCAATTTTCGCCGCGTCGCGTCGGGTCATGTCGTTCTTCTGTGCCATAGGGAATCTGCCTCTACTCTAATCGCTGGCGATGGCGATTTGCAAACAGTTGCGATAGACTGCAATTCGTCCCCTTGCGATGCAAGCGCTGTCCACTGTCTTCACGAATTCGCACAAGTTGGTTGCAGGCCTCGCATTGGTGCTGCCCGCGATTTTGACGGCGGCTCCGAGAATCGACTCCCTGTTCCCGGTCGCCGCCCGGCCTGGCGCCACGATCCGGGCGCAGATCCGCGGTAATGGATTGCAGGGCGCGCAGGGGATCTGGTTCCGCGACGGGGGCATCCGGGCCAACGTATTGGGGGTTGAAACCGAGCCCGCCACAGACGCGAAGAAGAAGCCCGTCCATCTGCTGGATATCGAGATCACGGTGGACGGAGCGCCCACGGGATCTTTTCGCGAATTCCGGGTGGTGACGCCCACCGGCATCTCCAACGCGCTCCGCATCCACATCGCGCCCGAGCCAGCGGTCTACGAGAACGACTCTCCCCACGATCTTCCGCGCCAAGCGCAGGCGATTTCGGATTTGCCGGCGGCGGTCCACGGGCGCATCGCGCAACTGGGCGAAGTGGATTATTATTCCTTCCAGGCGGCGGCCGGCGAGGAACTATGGTTCCGGACGGTGTCGAGCGCGGCGCTCGATCCTGCGCTCGCCATCTACAAGCTCACGGGAAGCTGGTTTGACCCCGATCGGGCGACGCGGCTCGCCTTCACCGACGAAGCTGTCGCCTACCCGGGCCTTACCACCGAAGCGGCGCTCCACTACAAGTTCGCCACGGCCGGCGAGTATCTTGTCCGGATCAACGGATTTTGGGGGAACGGCGGACCGGGCCAGGAGTACGCGCTTGTGATCTCGCGCGGCCCAAATGAGCCACCGGCCGCCGCTCCGGATGAATGGGAAGAACGGACATGGACGCGTCCACTCACGCCGGATCGGATGGCGTCGCTCGAAGCCCGCGCGTTGCCGGGCGCCGCCCAGGCGATCCCGATTGTCGACGCCGACGCAGAGCTGACC
>JBGSME010000541.1:0-6814 GCA_041740335.1 Bryobacteraceae bacterium
GCCGCGCTCTCCGCCCGGACCTGGACCGCCGAGACCGAGATCTGCGCTCCCGTGGCGGCCGGAAACACAGCCTGTCATACCGTGAATGCGCGGACGATTCTCGACGACACCGCCAATGCTCCCAGTGCCGATTGCGGAGTGAAGCGGTGGCTGGCCGGGCCTCTGGTGACCGAATGGATCATCGAGTCGCGGTGTGCCGAACCCGGCTTCTATGACCGGGGATTCCAGCCGATCCAACTGACCAACACCATCGCCGGCAGCGGGCTGGCAAACACCACTCAGAGCGATGGCACGCAGACGTTCGACGTATCTTCCGCGATGACCGGCCTCGAGGCCTCTCCGGCCTCTCCGCTCCTGGCGCAAGTGGGAACCGGAGGCGTCAAGGTCCGGCAGTTTCTCTCCATTTGCGGCATCAGTGGCGTCACTCTCACTGTTTGTGAGAACGGCAGAGGATACTTCGGCTCAACCGTCTATTCGGTGGCGGCGGGCGCGAAAATATACTTCCTGCAGTACAAGGACGCCGCCGCGGCATGGCGGCACATTTCTCCATCGTTCCATATCCGCTCCTACTCGCGGCCTGACACCACAGATTACGGCGCCGAACGGATCCGCTTTGTCGTGAACAACGGTTCCACCGCCGGTGCCACGGGCTACTTCTCCATGCAGTTCCGCACGGGAACAGGGAACCGCTTTTCAACTCCGTACGTGTGGTTCAATCAAGGCAGCCGCGCCAGCAAGGTGTACTGGGACGGGGAGTCGGCGGAACACTACTGCGCCGGGGGCGCCGGTGAAGACCCCTGTGTTTCTGGAACCCGGTCACAACGCACCCGGATCGAGACCAACGTTCCGTGGATGATCCATTCCGGGTTGATTCCCTCCTACCGCACCGGGGCAGTGGTAGAGGAAGCCGTGCTGGCTGCGCATCACGACCTGTACCTGAGCTCGGACAAGGGCGACCTCGGCACTCCTCTCTCGTTCTATAAATACTGGGGCGGGCAGTGCCTTTCCTACGACAGCGCAATTCCCGTGCTGGGAGGAGCCCAGTATGCGCAGGGCAAGTACTTCATTCCCACCTGCGCGAGCATGTCGACCGATGACGAAACCCGGGCCGAGCCCTGGTTTTTCTATCGCGACGTGGCCGACATGCTGGTGGCAACCGGCCAGCCGGATCCGCGCCCCTGGGACCACTTCTTCGGCACATCGGTGTCCGGGGGCGCCGGAATGGCGGAGGCCGAGAACCACGTCAACCTGGTTTACTGGCATGGTTCCGACTCGGCGCTCGACGCCGGCGCCTTCACCACCGCCGCCTGTGCCACTTGTTCCGGCTGGGGCCGCGTGCTCTCACTCGACCGCCGGCACAATCTGTACATCGGTACCAGCCCGTGGATGAGCCAGGGAGGCAGCAAGATCAAACAAGCCTCTGGCACCGACACCAACGCTCCCTTCCATGCTCACCGTCCCGGCACCTTGCCGGTCGGAGCTACCACGCTCGATCAGGCGCACCGCGCGCCCGTGGCCGCCGTCGCATATATGTTGACCGGCGAGTATTATTTCCTCGAAGGGATCCAGTCCTGGTCGGCATGGAATCTGCTGTACAAAAATCATGCCAACGCCGGATCGCTCGGCGGCATCATTCCAGGCGCCTCGGTTCGGAGACTGAACTGGGGGGTGCAGGAGACCGGCCGGGACCTCTTGCGGCAAACCTCGTGGCCGGCGTTGGCGTTGTTCTACGCAAATCTACTCCAACCGAACCTGCCGCAATTCGGCAACTCCTACACCCCGCCCGAGTCGCACTACTTCCGAAGGGCGATGGTGCGGCAGGTCCGGGGCCAGGAAGGCTTCTATCACCTCACCGGCACGGCGGTGTTTCCACCTCGGAACTCCGGCTGCTCCGACATCAACTACGCGATCAGTGGCGCCAGTCCTCATGTCGGCAACACATCGGATCTATACTGCTGGGGATTCCAGTATTCGGCCACGGCGCGCGAGATCCTCCTGATGATGAACCGCGGCGGGGCGGCGGGCACATGCAGCGGCTGCGAGGCCGGCAAGTCCACCCGTTACGAATCGGCGTACAACCATTTCGGCATGCTCGGCGTATATGGCTTCATCGCCCAGCATCCCGACTACGACTTTGTCCGCGGCGTTCGCGATCGTATCGCCCGCACCGTCTATTCCGGCGTCCGCAACATCGACTTCGGGCCGTACCTGTTGACGAACTTCCACTTGCCGGTCATTCCCACCTCAACCGGGTATACCTTTAACGGAAGACTCGGCCTGGTCACGGTTCCCGCCAACGAAACGGCGCAAACCTGGGAAACCGTCCGGAACGCGCTCGTCAACGAAACGCCCTCGACCTGGCCGGGTGGCTCGACCGAAGATGTTTCGTATCCACAGTATCTGCGCGCAAGTCTCGCTACCGTATACGGCGCATTCCTCTGGGACGGGCAATCGCCCGGTTGTGTTGAGCGCGAGGGCGGATGTACTTCCGAAGGGGCGTACGATCAGGTGGCGGCTCGGCTGGCCGCTCACGATACAACCGCAATCGGGAGACGCGTTACCATCCAACCACTAGACCGGATTCAGCAGTTGGAACTGATTCCCGGCTCCGATAACCTGACCATTCAGTTTCAGAATCCGGCTCGAATTCACACCGGAGGCAAAGGAACCGTGAGCGTCAGCGCGTCGCCGATTTCCTGGTCGCTCGACACCACCGATAGCCCTATGACTTGTAGGGGAACCATCTGTACGGTAACGGTAATCGGATTGACTCCAGCGACCAACTACTACGTGCGGATTACCGCGGGTGTGGCCCGAGCCTCTCTGCAGGTGACTACCAATTAAGCGTCACATAAATTGGTGAAGCTCGGATCCGGGAGCACCGAACCGCTCCCGGATCCGCCGGACAGTATAAGATGGGAGGAGTTGCCAGCCGATGAGAACGTAGGCTGGCTGGTTTTCCTGAAATCCCCCGATGCGTGAACTGTTTGTCATTCTTGTCGTCTTGGCCTGCTGCAGTGCCTCCATCGCGGCGCCGCAGATCGGCCTCCTGGGATATATCGGTTTCGCTCTCAGTCGTCCCGACGAGCTGGCGTATTCGGAACTCCCGTTCTCGATGTTGCTGGCAATCGTTCTCATTCTGACTTCCCTGTTCCGGGAACCCTTCCGGATCGGAACCGTCTTCCGTAGCCCCATTAGCCTCGGGGTTATTCTCCTGCAATTGCCCATCGGCCTTTCGGTGCTGATGGCGGTTCACCCACAGTTGTGTACGTTCGGGTACAGCAAGTACATCAAGGTCGTGATTACCATGTTCACGATCCCGTGGCTGGTTTACAGCGAAGTCTGGCTGCGACGGCTGGTGTTGACCATTGCCTTTGCCTTGGGCCTGATCGCGGTTAAGTTCGCCCTGTTCGCCGTCAAGTCCGGTGGCGCGGTTCAGTTCCAGAAGGGGCACGCCGGATTCATGAGCGACAACAACGGTTTGGCGCTGGCGATGGCCATGTTGATCCCCATATGCTGGCACGCCCGAAAGCTCGTCGAAGAGCGGTGGCTCAAATTCGCCTTGATCGGCTGCACCACCTGCGCGGTTGTCACCATTGTGCTCACCTACTCGCGTGGCGGCGCTATCGCGCTCGCCGCCGTCATGCTTTTGCTGGTCGCCCGCTCAAAATACAAAACTCTCGCCTTGGTCGGGGTGGCCATCCTGTCGGTCCCGGCCATCATGCTGGTTGGCAGCAGCTACGTCGACCGGCTTTCCACCCTCTCCGACGTGACAACCGAAGCCTCCGCCTTCAGCCGCATCGTCCTCGCCAAAGCCGCCATCGCCATGTGGCTCGACTACCCGCTGTTCGGCGTCGGTTTTGGCGAAGACAATTGGGTTATCCTATCCTCGCGCTACCTCGGCGAAGAAAACTTCCGCAAAGTCCATAATACTTACCTCCAGATGCTGGTCGACTCCGGCCTCTTCGCCTTCCTCCAGCACTCCCTCCTGGTCTGGGGATCGGCTTTGTGGCTTGGTTCCTCCGCCAAGACCACCAAGCGGCTAAGGCCCGGCTGGGAGGGATATCCCTATATGCTCCAAGCCGCTGTCGTCACCTATGGCATCGGAAGTACCTTCTACTCCCGGCCCGATTTTGAGCTGTTCTATATCATCCTCATGACCGCGGCCGCCTGGCACACCGTCTATACCACCGAAGTGCTCGGAACCATACAGGCGGCGCCTCTCAGGGCGAACCCGGCCTCCCAGCCCTTACCTGTTCCCAATCCCTTCCTTCCGTCCTCCTCGCCGCTCCCCGCCGCTCGCCCGCTTGCCGGCCCCAGGCGGCCTCAATGGGCGGCCCGCGCCGGCCGCCCGATGTCGGCGGCCCCTCGGAACCGAAATTCGTGATAGGCCCCTGTACCCCGGTATCTTTGGCAATGCGCCTTTCCGGCCGATCCCTTAAATTGAATGCCATCCGATCAGTTGGATCAGCCTACTAACGAAACGGCCGAAGCCCGAACAAAGCTCGACCGGCAGATCCGCCACGCCTACAAGTGGACCGCGCTCATTACCTCCGCCAAGCACGCCGTAACGTTTGCCATCTCCATGGTTTTGGCGCGCCTCCTCAGCCCCGCCGACTACGGCTTGGCCGGCATGGTGTTTGCCGTCACCGCCATCGTGAGCGGTCTCCAGGACGTTGGCATGGGACAAGCCGTCGTCTACTTCCGCGAGAATGACGACGATCTCCCCAGCTTCGCCACCGTAGCCGCCTTCATCGGCGCCCTGTTTACCCTTGTACTGATCGCCTGCTCCGGCCTGATCGCCGACTACTACCACGAACCCCAGGTCAAGCCGATCCTGCAGTGGTTGAGCCTCAATATCCTGCTCCTGGGCTTCCGCGCCGTACCGCAGGGTGTCCTCCAGCGGCAGCTTCGCTTTCAGGAGCTGAACATCTCCGACGCCTTGGGTATCGTTGCCGGCGGCGTAACCGCCATGGTGATGGCTTTTCACGGCTATGGGGTCTGGAGCCTCGTCGCCAACGGCTTGCTCTCAACCCTGATCACCCTGATCTGCCTCATGATCCTGGTGCCGCCCCGCTTTACCCTGCGCCTGCGGTGGCATGCCCTCCGCAAACTGTTCCGCTGGAGCCTGCCCGTCACCGGAGGCGTCATCCTCTGGCGGTTCTTCGACAACGTCGACTATGTCATCGTCGGCCGCGTGCTCGGTCCGGTCGCCCTCGGCTATTACACCCTCGCGTTTCGCTTTGCCACCCTCGTCCACCAGAAGCTCTCCACCGTCGTCAACCGCGTCAGCTTCGCCTCTCTCACCGCGATGAAAGACAACCGGAAAGAACTCGCCGAACACTGGTTTCAAATCACCCGGTCAGTCTCGCTCCTCGCCTTTCCATTGCTGCTGGGCTTTGCGATCGCCGCGCGGGAATTGATCACGCTCCTGGTGGGCGAGAAGTGGCTCGAAGCGGTGGATCCGCTCCGGCTGCTTTGTATCATGGGCCTCATGCGGTGCATTCTGCCGCTCACAAACATCGTCGCCAACGCCATGGGACGTACCGATCTCACCTTCATCGCCTCTCTCTTCTATGCGCTCATCCTGCCCCCGGCCTTCTATGCCGGCGCGATAACCTACGGGATTGTCGGAGTCGCCCTTGCCTGGAGCGTCGTCAACCCCCTGGTGGGAGGCTTTGTTCTGCGGAAAGTTCTCCAGGAAGCCGGCAAGACGCTTCCCGAATTCTTCGGTACTCTATACCCGGCTACCATGGTGATGCTTTCAGTCGGTGCTGCCATGCTGTTGGCCATCGCGGTCGTGCCGAGCCCGCCCGGCTCACTCGGCCGCCTCGCTACCCAAACCATTGCCGCCGCTCTCGTCATGGGCCTGTGGTTGTGGCGCAGGCCCGCCTTCTATAGCTTCCTGTGGGAAAAGAAGTGATGCTTCCCGCCCGCCTACTTTTCGAGCACCACATGGATCCAGTTCGCATGCGGCTTCACAAACGGCGCCTGCAAGTGAGTCAAACGTAAAGCCACCGCCGAACACACCCTCGCAAACAAGCTTCTGTTCACCGGCCGGCGGAGTTCGGCCCCGCAATGGATACACGGCTCCTCCTGCCCGTAGCTGCCCCAGGGATTGCCCCCCCAATCCATCAACACTGTCGACAACGCATTCGTCGCAGCACGGTTCACTTCCACAAAGGACTTGGTTCGCAGCCGCGCCCCATCAAACAGCTTCAAGAGCCTCTCTTCGTCAAACGTATTCACGTGGCCCCATGGCGGGTTGGCACGCCCGCACTCCATGCACGTGGTCCGGCTCAGCCGGATATCCTGCCGGTACGGAACGCCAATCACCACCTCGTGCCGCGCCACCCGCAATATCTCCCGGCACGCCTTTTCGACGTCCGGGATATGTTCGAGAACTTCCGCGCAGAACACACAGTCAAACGAAGAATCCGGAAACTCCAGCCTCGTCACATCCCCCGCAACGTTGGTGATCCGCGGATGGCGGATCGACGGCTTGCTGAGGTCCAATGCCGTCACATTGTTAAAATATTCGGCCAGCTTTATCGAGAAATACCCGTCCCGGACTCCGATATCGAGCACCGTCGAACGGTTTTTGGGAACCAAGCGCAGCAGATCGCTCGACCGCGCGATCTCACGGCTGCTCTCCCGATACTCTTTCAGGTCTACCGACGAACCCATATCATGAAGCTAACACACCATCGGCTGCTTCTTCTCCCCGGCCCTTTAAGCCGCCGCCGCTCGCCCGGCAAGCTTCGTCTCCAGGACATCGAGGATGCGCCCAGCCGCCCGCCCGTCCCACAAATCC
>JBGSME010000542.1:0-1978 GCA_041740335.1 Bryobacteraceae bacterium
CATCGGCGGTCCCGAGCCGCTCCGCCGCGCGGCGCTCGAATCCGCGTTGCAGTGGATGTTCGTGAACGAATCGAAGTCCCGCAGGACCGTAAGAACAACGGTGGAATTTCGCCTTGATCCGGACGGCGCCGCGACGCCCCAGTACGCAAGGATCCGCGAGATCGAAGTGGAGCCGTCAGCGGGTCGCGCCAAGGAGATGCTGGAGGCGCGTTTGGACCCGTACAAGGACCAGCTCTCAAGTCCCGGAACCATGCACGAGATCGCAATGATCGTGAAACCTTTTGGACTTGCGGCTTCGATGGCAAGAGACGGGCTGGACACTGTGTCTCTGAAGATTGCTCCCGTCGATGCGGCCGTCGCCCCAGCCGCCGGAGAAACACCGCGCATTCGAGTCGGGGGGAACGTGCAGGCCACCAAGATCGCCAACAAGGTTCCGCCCGTCTACCCGCCGCTGGCGAGAGCGGCCCGCATTCAGGGCTCCGTACGATTCACTGTCGTCATCGGCGTGGATGGAGCCGTGCAAAGTATCCAACTCCTGAGCGGGCATCCGTTGCTGGTGGAGCCGGCGCAGCAGGCCTTGAGTCAGTGGACCTACCAGCCCACATGGCTCAACGGCAAGCCGGTGGAAGTGGTGACACGGGTGGACATCAACTTCACCTTGAGCGACTAGCGAATCTCAATAGCGTCGACATCGACGAAAGCACCCATTGCGCCGCCGGCACGCTTTCCTGTCACCTCGATGATGGCAGTGTGTCCCGCCGGGGCGAGCCCGTCGATCACGTGGGCAGCCTGCCATTCGACGCTGGTCGAGTAGAGGTCTACTGGAACGGACGCACCGTCATCGACCTGAATTCTCGCGATGCCGCGGTTCGGCGCACGAGTAAATATCCAACGAAGCCCGGTCCCGCGAAACCTCACCCGCATCGTCGCACCCGGAACTTCGGTGTAGGTTACGGAGCCTCCGCTTGCCTGGGCAAACCCGCTTTGCCGGCGCCAGCTCGCAGTGTAAGTCAGCGCGGCGTTGCCGTTCTCATAGCGGCCTGGGGCCAGCACCGGGTTCGCCAGCTCTGCCACGGGTCCAGGCACAACTTCGTAAAGACGAAGCGGACCCGATCGGGCGAGGATGCGCGTTCGCCGCTCGAGCAACTGCGCAAGGCCGGTTTGCGGAACCGCCTCCGGCGCCGGGGCGAGGATGAATTCGATGCCGGCGCGCGCGAGGATCCCGTCGATGGCGGCGATCGAATCGGCATGTTCCAGTTCGGAAGCAAAGCCGTAGTGATACCAGGAATTCGAATAGGCGCGGCCGCCCAGTCCGGCGAAATGCGTGTTCTCGAGGAACAGCACGGGCTTGCTGCTATGCCTGCGATTCAGCTCGTCTACGAGAGCCCGCGCCGGGGCGCTCTCCTGCACGTAGGCGTCGCGCTCGACTCTGTTGCGCCAGTCAAGCACGAAGTCGCGATGCCAGGACGATGACGAGGGCAGCAGGAACAGATTCGCTGCGAAGCACACAAGAAGCCCGGCGGTCCCGATCCGGCTCGTGGCCACGATGCCGGCAAACGACGGAGCGAGCAGTGCAAGCGCCGGAACGAGGTAGCGTAAGTTGGGTGCAGTGCTCAGCACGCCCAGCGCCGCCGTGATTCCAACCGCCAGCATCCCGCGTCCGCGCGCGCCAACCACGGCAAAGGCGAGAGGCAACAGCAGCCACTGCAGCCCGAACGCGCCGTCCCAGCCTTCAAAGTAGCGGCTGGAGTGGAACGTGAGATCGTACAGCGTGGTGAGCGACAAAGGTTGGGCGAAACGGGGATCGGTGAACATCGCTCCAGTGCCGAAGCCGGCGGCGCGGAACCATGCGTTGCCGAGCGGAAACACAGGGTTGCCCGTGCGCAGCATCGCGGAGAGATAAGGCGGCACGGCCCACAGCAGAAACACGGTGGCGCAAAGACCCATTTGCCGGGCCGGCGCGCGCCAGTGTTGCCAC
>JBGSME010000543.1:0-2615 GCA_041740335.1 Bryobacteraceae bacterium
GACGATTCCGCCGAGAGAGGTCAGCTTCGTGAGGTCGACGAGCTGGGGCAGGTTGTTGTACTGGACGATTACTGGCACCGGGGCCGTAGCTCCGGAAAGGAGCGCAGTCAGATCGGAAGAAATCCTGCTGACCTGAGCCGATGCCATCGTGAGGGTGGCGGCCGTCAGAGCGATGAGTGCGAGGAAGGTGTGGACCATGCCCCAAAACCTGCAGCCGGGTTTCCGACGTTCAATCTTGCCAAATGGTACGGAAAATCAACGACCGAGCGGTTGGAGTGACCGCGAGGAATGGACAAGCCCCGCCCGGACGCCGGACAATGTGTCACGGCTGCCCTCAAGCTGCCGCGCGCGGCGGCCGATGTACGAGTGAAGCGATGACTTCCGCCTCGACTCCAATCCATTCGCTTGGAGCACGGCTCTACATCGGCGCTGTCGCCGCTCTGGGGAGCGTGGCGCTTCTGCGCTCGTATGGGGCATGGCGAGAGGAATTCGGCGCCGTCTTTTTCCTATATGCATCCATCGCGATCGTCGCGGCACAACTCAGGGTGGTGCTGCCGGGCGTGCAGGGAGCGCTCTCGCTGCTGTTCGTCTTCGTTCTGGTGGGCGTGGCCGAGTACGGTTACGCGGAGACGGTGCTATTGGGCAACATCGGGATGCTGTCGCAGTCCCTACTGTGGAAACGCACGCCGCCCAACTTCGTCCACACGGTGTTCAACGTATCGGCGATGACCTGCAGCTCGGCAGCCGCGTATATGGTTGCTCACGCGCTGGGCGGCGCGGGTCTGCCTGTACAGATGCCTTTGATGCTGTTGGTAGCGGCGGGGGTCTTCTTCCTGACCAATACCGGGTCGATCGCGATCGTGATCGGGCTGACCGAGGGCCGTTCACCCTGGGAAGTGTGGCAAGAGAGCTACATGTGGTCGTTCCCGATCTATCTGATCGGGGCAGCGGTGGCGATGACCGTCCACGCCACCACCGTGACGTTTGGATGGCAGACCACATTGCTGGTGTTCCCGATTCTGTACGTGATGTACCGGACCTATCATCTGCACGTTTCGCGGCTGGAGGAGGAGCGTACGCGGGCGGTGGAGCAACACCGGCACGCCGAAGAGCTCTCCTCTCTGCACATACGCACCATCAAAGCTCTCGCGCTGGCCATCGAGGCCAAGGACGAGACCACGCACGACCATCTGGCGCGAGTGCAGGTATATGCGCTGGAGATCGGCCGCGAACTGGGCCTGGACCCCGCGGAGATCGATGCGCTGCGGGCTGCCTCGGTGCTGCACGACATCGGCAAACTGGCGGTACCGGAGTACATCATATCGAAGCCCGGAAAGCTCACTCCGGAGGAGTTCGAGAAGATGAAGATCCATCCGGTGGTGGGCGCCGAGATCCTGGAGCAAGTTCGCTTCCCCTATCCGGTGGTGCCGATTGTCCGGTCGCACCACGAGAAATGGGATGGCACGGGATATCCGGATGGGCTGGCCGGGGAGCGCATCCCAATCGGGGCAAGGATCCTATCGGCGGTCGACTGCCTCGACGCGCTGGCCACCGACCGGCAATACCGCAGAGCGCTCCCGCTTGACGAGGCGATCGAAGTGGTGAAGAAAGAATCGGGTAAGGCGTTCGATCCCCAAGTGGTGGAGCTGCTTGCCCGCCGGTACGTGGAACTCGAGCAGAAGGCCAAGGCCGTGGGTGAAGACGACAGCAAGCCGAAGCTCTCCACCGAACTGAAGATCGAGCGCGGGCTGGCCCCGGCGGCTGGATTTGAGAGCTCGGGCACCGACGACTTGGCACGGATGAGCGAAGGGGTGGCCAACGGCGCCAGGGAAGCGGCACTGAGCGGCCTTGTCGCGAGTCTGGCAAAAGCGCCCAGCGCGAACGATGCCTTCGAGACGCTGCTAGCGGAATTGGGCGACCTTGTACCCTTCGATGCGATTGTGATCTACGGCATTCGCGAGGAACGGCTTGTCCCGTGGTTTCTGCAAGGCGAGGACTATCGCACATTCGTCTCGCTCGACATCCCGCTCGGCACCGGGCTGTCGGGCTGGGTGGCGCAAAACGGGAAGCCGATCCTCAATGGAAACCCCTCGGTGGAGCCGGGTTATCTGAACGACCCGACGCGCTTCTCGACTCTCCGATCCGCTCTCGCCGTTCCGGTTCACAATGGACCGGCCGTAGTCGGAGTGCTAGCCGTTTACCGGTGCGAACGCGACGGATTCAACCGCCAGCATCTGGCCTGGCTGGAGGTGCTGGCGGAGTCACTGGCCGCGCGATTCCGGTCCTCACCGGGAGTGCCGTCGCTCTCGGGGCCGCAGAGGAGGTAGGGCAGGCGGCGGGCGGGGAGAAATGGGTTCGACCGGCGGAACGAAGCCGATTGGCGTGACTGGCTTCTCCTTTTGAATGAACGGGTTACTGGAATTTGCGTTGGGTTCGACCCTGCAAATGGACGTTGTTCCCGGTCGTGGGATTGCGGCAAGGCGGTGCTGCGGGTGTGCAGGCGCGCGGCGGCGATATTGATCGTCGCATGGCTTGTCAAGTGTTTGGGAGGCGATTTGAGGTCAAGATGTTGACAAGATTGAGGCCGCCTACTTGTGACCGATACCGGGCGCCTC
>JBGSME010000544.1:0-2922 GCA_041740335.1 Bryobacteraceae bacterium
GAACAGCTCGATCGCCTTGTGGAGTGGCGCCACGGCACGAGCCGTCACGACGGCGGCTCGATTGGCGCGCAGCCAGTCTTCCGCGCGCAACGGGTAGACCGCTGCGTTCTTCAAGGCCAGCGCCTTAATGGCGGCTTCGACGAAGCGCGCCTTCTTCTGTGTGGACTCGAGCAGCAGGAATCGCGTTTCCGGCAACGCGAACGCCAGCGGGATGCCGGGAAATCCCGCCCCCGTGCCGGCATCGGCCACGCTCGCCGCGCCGGCGAACAAACGCCACGGCAACAGCGAATCCAGAACATGCTTGATGGCGGCTTCGCGCGCGCCGACAATGCGAGTGAGGTTGAACTGGCGGTTCGCTTCTTCAATCAGACGCAGGTGCCGGGCCGCGCCTTCGATGCACGCGTCGCGATGAGGAAGGTCCGACGGGAGCAGTTCCCGGAGATGTTCGGCGTAGGGCACGCGCCGTCAGGCCCGCTTAGCGCCGGGCCGCCCGTCTTCCACATGGAACGACGCTTCGGTGTGGATGGGCGAATCCGGCACAGTCACCCGATCCACAACGCGGTAGTGGGCATCCATGCCGCTGGCAGCCAATTCGCAACTGACATAGCCGCGCTGCGCGTTGTGGAACCGGACTTGCGGATTGCCGGGAAGATAGGCCGCCACGCGTTCGGGAACCGCGGCGCCGTCGCCTCCAGAGCTGATCGAAGTCCCTGTAAACTCGGTGGCCACCACCGGTGACGAAGAATCGCGGAAGCGCTCACGGAGATCGCACACCCAACTGGAGTGAACATCGCCGGTGATCACCACGGGATTGGAAGGCTTGCGTTCCGCGAGAAAGCGCATGAACCGGACACGCGCTGTTTCGTAGCCGCTCCATTGATCCATCGGATAGCGTTCGCCATCGCCGCCATCGCGATCGATCTTTGCCATCATCACCTGATTGCACAGAACGTTCCACTTGGACTTTGATTGCGCGAGGCCTTCGGCGAGCCAGCGTTCCTGCTCGGCGCCGAACATGGTCTGGTTGGGCGCGGTCATCTCCGCGCACGGCGGTTTGTCACCGTCGCCGCACGGTTGATCGCTGCGGTACTGGCGCGTGTCGAGCACGAAGAAGCGCGCGAGCGGACCATAGGAAAAATCGCGATATAGCTTCATCGACGAACCGCGCGGCATGGATGTTCTCCGCAGCGGCATTGACTCGTAGTAGGCCTGATAGGCGTTGGCGCGGCGCTCGAGGAACGCGTCGTGGGCCTGGGAGTCTTCCGGAATATCGGCAGCATAGTTGTTATCCACTTCGTGATCGTCCCAGGTGACCAACCAAGGGAACAGGCGATGGGCTTCGCGCAGATGCGTATCGGATCGATAGAGCGCATAGCGGTTTCGATAGTCAGAAAGCGAGATGATTTCGCCACCGGTATGGGCGCGGACAAGGTTGGCCCGCGCCGGCCCTTCATAGATGTAATCGCCGAGGTGAATAATCAGGTCCAGATCTTCCTGGACCATGTGCTTATACGCGGTGTAGTGGCCCTGCTCGAAATGCTGACACGAAGCGAAGGCGAACCGAAGCTTGTCCACCGGACCATCCGGCGCCGTGCGGGTGCGGCCCACCGGGCTGGCCTGCCCGTTCACGATGAAGCGATACCAGTAAACTCGTCCCGCGTCCAGACCTTCCACTTCGGCATGCACGGAGTGCCCGAGTTCCGGCACGGCGTCCGTTCTGCCGCGTTTGGCAATACGGCGCATGCTCTCGTCATGCGCCACTTCCCACCGGACTTGGACGCGTTCGCGCTGCCAGGCCTGCTCATGGGCGGAGTCCGCCAACAGCCGGGTCCACAGGACGACGCCGCGTTGGGTAGGATCGCCGGACGCGATGCCGGAACGGAACGGGTCAGCCGAAAACGTGGGGGCAGCGTAGAGCTGTGTTGCGTGGCGCGCGGGGTAAGTGAGCGCGAGCCAGGAGCAGGAGCGGATGATGTCGCGACGGGAAATCATGGGTCAGGACCATGGTAAGCGTGCCTTCGAGTGGACGCAAGCGACGGTCAACTAAACTGGTGGATTGCGATCGAAGCACATCCTTCTTGCCCTGCTGGTTCTGCTTGCGGCAATCACGTTCCTTGATCGGCTCGCCATCGCTGTCGCCGGCCCTAGAATCCAGACGGAGCTTGGCATCTCGCCGGAACGATGGGGATGGGTGCTCGGCGCGTTCGTGCTCTCCTACGGGCTTTTCGAGATCCCCACGGGCCGCTGGGGAGACCGTTTCGGCCGGCGCGGCGTTCTGACACGGATCGTGCTTTGGTGGTCCGCATTCACGGCGCTCACCGGCATGGTTTCGGGATTCGCTCCTCTGGTAATCACCCGGTTCCTCTTCGGCGCCGGAGAAGCCGGCGCGTATCCGAATATGGCCGGTGTGGTGTCAAAGCGATTTCCGGCTACCGAACGCGCGGCCGCGCAAGGTTTCATCTGGGGCGCAAGCCGCGCGGGCGGGGCGTTGTCGCCGCTGCTGGTGGTGCCGATCCAAGCTGCATTCGGATGGCGGACGTCGTTCTTCATTTTCGGCGCGGTGGGTATCGTGTGGTGCGCGGTGTGGTGGTGGTGGTACCGCGATGACGCCCCGGCCGCGCCAAACGCCACGGACCAAGCGGAGCACGAAGCGCCGTGGGGTGTGTTGCTGCGATCCTCTCAGGTGCGCCTGATTGTGGTGATGTACGGGTGCTATGCGTGGGGATCGTGGTTCTACTTTTCGTGGCTCCACACATGGCTTGTGAAAGGACGGGGGTTCACGGAAAACGAGATGGCGATCTTCTCTTCCCTGCCCTTCGCGCTCGGTGCAGCGGCCAATCTCGCGGGCGGTTTCGTGAGCGACGCTTCGGTGCGGCGGCTGGGGCTGCGGCGCGGGCGCAGCGGCGTGATCGGCGTGATCTA
>JBGSME010000545.1:0-2517 GCA_041740335.1 Bryobacteraceae bacterium
CAGGAGCTTCACCGAAGAAATACCGTCTTGCTGCCCCGTCGGCGGACAACGCGTCCTGCGCGATTTCTCACACTGGCGGGCGGGGAAATTGTCATGACCGATTCCGCCTTCTTGGCGCGGAAAGAAAGTGACCCATTACACTCTATCCAAAGCACGATAGGACAGTAAACGGCGGGGCATCAGTAGAAGTGCTGGCGTAATTTGTTCACGAAGCCAACTCCAGATTTCTCATTCGCCGCGCTCGCAGGTTGGCTGCTCGCCGCAGGTGTCCGATGTCATTGTAACCGTCGTGGTCCGGCTACTTCCGGCCAAAGCGCTAGCCCCAATACTGTTCCCTCAGCGTTGGGTAGGCTGGCGGGATGCGGCTGCGATGGTCCAGGAAATATGGGGACACCCCTACGCGGCGCGGACTGTTTCACCGCTCCCCGGGCATTCGTGGCCGGAGAGGAATGTCCCCATATTCCGTCCGGTACGACCGAGACAGGGGGCTAAGTGAACAGTATTGGTGCTAGCCCCAAAAAAAATGAGGGCCGCCGGACTTGCCGACGGCCTCTGTTCGAGTGGGAACTATGTGCGTACGCGAAACGTTTGAGACTTAATCGCCGAAAGAGCCGACCTCTTCCCGCGATTCTGGCTTCTCCACCGGCTTCCCGGCCGGCTTCGGTGCCGCAGGTTGAATACTGTTGAGCGATACAAAGCCCTCGACCTTCTGTTCCTTGAGGACAACCTGGCGGTAGAGTTCCGCCATCTTCCGGTCTTCGGCTTCTTTCTGCAAAGCGAGCTTGGTGTCACGGGCGCGGGTTTTTTCCTCGCGCGCGGTCTTGGCGATGCCGAGTTCGTCGAGGTCACGCTGCTTTTTGTAAGCGACGTGCTCGGCGTTGAGCTTCAGCGAGTGGTCCTTCGATTCGAGCGACACATCCTTGCCGCCGGCGAAGATCTCATGCCGGCCGCGATCCTCGTACCACTTGGTGAGTGTCGCGGTCATGTGCATCTTCTCAATGATGTTCCGCCAGCCGATGCCCGTGTTGTAGGCGCAGAAGCTGATCTCGCCTTCCTGGGTGGCGTAGGGGATGATGCACTGCTCGGTCCGCCGGAAGTCGTAGTTGAACAGATCCTGGAACCACATGCCGGCGATGAACAGGAAGTTCCAACGGTCGGCGCGGCGCTTTTGGATGTCTTCGAGGCGCTTGTCGCCGGAGACGCTGCCGTAATTCTTGCCCGTGGCGCCGAACGTCTTGTCGAACTTCTTCAGGAGGTCCGTCAGCTTGAAGTGCGTGGGCGATTGGAACGGATCGTAGTTCTTCATCACCGCCAGCGACATGCCCACCACCGACAGCCACTTGCTGCGGGCGGCGTCGTTCACGCGGGCCACATCCTTGGAGAGTTGATCGCCGTTGAGGAAGGCCGTAACGGGGACCGCTTCCTTGGTTTCCTTATCCACCATGATCGCCATGCCCACGCCGCAGTTGGGGTGGCAACCGCAGGAGAGGCTGCCCCAGGAGGCTTCCGGCCCGTGAACCAGATCGGCCCAATCGGAGAAGGTGCTCATGAACGAGATCGGGAACCAGTCGCGGGTGGGTTCGCCCAGGCCCACCTGATTCTTTACGTCGTGCGCCAGGTGCGACAGTGTGTAGCGCTGCGCCATCCGCCGTTCGACGGTCACGTCCTCGTCGCGGCCGGTAAAGCTTACCGGTTGGAACGCGAGGAACGGAATCTTCTTCGGATTGTCGAGCGCGAACTGAATGATGTGTCCCACCTGCTCGTTATTGATGCCGTTCACGATGGTGGTGACCGGGATGATATCCACACCGTTCGAGTGGAGATTCTCGATGGCGCGCATTTTCACGTCGAACAGATTGCCCACGGCGCGATGCGAATTCGGCTCATTGCCGATGCCGTCAAATTGCAGGTATGCGTACCGCAGTCCGGCTTCGGCCGCCTGCCGCGCGAACTCCGGACTCTTGGCGAACTCGATGCCGTTGGTGGCCGCCTGCACCGAGTTGTAGCCAACTTTGCGCGCGTAGCGGACCGCGTCGAGGAAGTAGGGCGACAACGTCGGCTCGCCGCCGGAAAACTGTACCGACAACTGGCGCCGCGGCTTGATCGAAATCGCGTTGTCAAGCAGCGTTTGGATGTCCTGCCAGGAAAGCTCATGCACGAAGCCGACCTGATTGGCGTCCATGAAGCACGGATCGCACATCATGTTGCAGCGGTTCGTAAGATCGATCGTGAGCACCGATCCGCGCCCGTGGGTGATTGTCGAAGTGCCGTGGTTGTGCAGCTTCTCGTCGGCGTGCGCTTTGATGTCGCGCCCCGGGAAGACTTCTTCGAGGTGCTTGAAGAACGCGGGATCGATCGCCATCACGTCTTCGAAGTGCCCGTGCTGCGGACAGTCCTTCACCATCAAAATCTTTCCGTCTCTCTCGATGATGGTCGCCTTGATCTCGCCGACCTTCTCGCTCTGGAGGATGGTGTAATCCACTTCGCCGTCGAGGATCTGACGGCGCGCTTCTTTCA
>JBGSME010000546.1:0-4249 GCA_041740335.1 Bryobacteraceae bacterium
GGCGGACGCCGGTAAGTAGCGCGACGGGAGCTGCCCGCTGCAACTGCGCGACACCATCGTTGCTTTGTCCACCCCGGCGGGAAGAGGCGGACTGGGTGTAGTACGCATGTCCGGCGCCAACGCAATCCCGATCGCGTCCCAGATTTTGGAACTAGCGCCCGGAGCGCAATGGGAGCCCTGGCGGGCTCATCTGGCAGCACTCAAAGATACGCAAGGCGAGACGGTGGACCAGGTGGTGGCGACTTACTTCGCGGCACCCCGATCTTACACCGGCGAGAACGTCGTCGAAGTCTCGTGTCACGGTTCACCGGTCGTCCTGCGCCACGCCGTGGAGCGCGCCTGTGCATGCGGCGCGCGGCCCGCTGAACCAGGTGAATTCACGCTCCGGGCATACTTGAACGGCCGGATCGACTTACCCCAGGCCGAGGCGGTCCGCGACCTTATCGATGCAACAACCCTCTATCAGGCTCGCGTCGCGGCACGGCAGGTGGAAGGCGCGGTCTCGCGCCAGATGGCGCCGATCAAACATCAGTTACTCGAGTTGATCGCGCTTCTCGAGGCCGGTATCGATTTTGCGGAAGACGATATCGACGTCGCGCCGGATGCGGAGATCGCGAGGCGGATCGCGCCGGTGGAAGAGGGGCTGGACCGGTTGGCGCGGAGCTTCGGCTACGGCCGGCTGGTCCACGAAGGGTTCACTCTCGCAATCGTAGGACGGCCGAATGTCGGCAAGAGCAGCTTATTCAACCGGCTCGTCGAGCAGGATCGCGCGATCGTCACCGAAATCGCCGGGACTACGCGGGATCTGGTCAGCGAGACCGCAGCGGTGGAAGGCATCCCTGTAAGATTCGTGGATACCGCCGGCATCCGCGAAGGCGAGGATATGGTGGAGCGCTTGGGGATCGAGCGCAGTTATGGCGCAATGGCAGACGCGGATTTGACGTTAGTCACCGTGGACGCATCGGCGGCGTTGACCGGCGAGGATCGAGCGTTGCTCGATCGCGCGGCCGGGCAGGGGCGTCATCTCGTTGTCGCCAACAAGTGCGATCTGGGCGCGGCCGAGGCATTGGAAGGATCAATACCGATCTCGGCGTTAACCGGCGAGGGGATGGCCGAGTTGCGCCGGGCGATCGTGGGTGCGCTCACGCCGGAGGACGGTGTGGAGTTGGAGGACGGATTCATCACTTCGGTGCGGCATGAGCAGTTACTCCGTGAGGCCCTGGAGGCGATCCGGAACGCGAAGGCGGCGCTGGGGTTCGGCCTGCCGCACGAGATGCTGTTACTCGACTTTTACGCAGCCCTGGCTCCCGTGGACGCCATCACCGGCGCCACTACCGCCGATGACATCCTGAACCGGATCTTCTCGACGTTTTGTATCGGGAAGTAGCCGGCTACTTTTCAAATGTGATTCCTCTGGATAAAATCGGAATCAACTCCGAAGCGAGTCTGTGTACCGATTCGTTTTGGAACCAATCGTGGAACATGTCCCGATAGCGGAAGATCTGCATCCGCGTCGTATAGATTTCGCGAACGACGCTGGACTCGTTCATATCGCGTGCGTACTGCCGGGCCCGCTCTCGAACGGTGGCGGGTTTGGGAATCAGCTCCGAGGGCTCTTCGAGCAGAGCGAGCAGGTGGAGTTCGATCAGGCTGCCGAGAGCCCATACGCGAACGTTCGGGTCGGTGGCATGGATATCCCGCTCAGCCAGAAACCGGGCCGTGGCCCACTGGTCATGACGGAAACGCGGGCCGCGGCGCTTGGCTAGGAGAGCCTGAAGCACGAGGTATTGCACGAGCGCCCATGTCGAGGCGTGATTGGATTTGTACGCCTCCCAATAATGGTTTCGGGCGCGGCGCAGGATGGGCTCGAGTACCCTCTTCTGCTCTTTCCGGCTCATGCGCACCTGCGCCTCGCGTTTCGCCATACTCGCCAGAAGGCCGTGCAATTCCTCGCGCTGATAGGGATCGTCCGCGCGGATCGCCTCCAGCCGTCTGCCTACGTCGCTCAATCGCCTTTCGAAGTCGCTGAAGTCGAATGCCTCTGTTCCCTGCTGCCGCGCCTGATCCATCGCGGCGTTCACCTGTTGGCGCAGCCGGTTCAACTGGACCCCGAAAAGCTGCTGATCCAGACTCTCGGGAAGAGCCGCGTACACCACCAGACTCGCCCAATCGTGCGAACCGGGCATCCGCGCTTTCAGGCTGTCTCGGAGGCGATGCAGGATCTCTCGAGGGTCCTGGCCGTAGAGCAGCCCCTCATAGAGCCCCTCCACCATCACGATGGAAGCCGTGAAGGTAAGTGGGAATTGCGAAGCCACAACGAGAGGTATACCCGCCTGATGGAGCGCGTGCGCAACGCTGCCGCCCGGCCCAACCACGCTGCCGCCCGCGCCTCCCTGGCAAGTTGCCAAAGTTACCACCGAAGGACTCGACGGCTTCAAGAGCGCAGCCAGTCTCGACCCATCCACGATGTCCGCCTTTGCCGGATCCTTCGTGTCGTGCAGCGCGATTCCATATCGCTCGTCGCCCGCATAAGAAAACGGCGCGCCATGCGCAAGGATGTGGACGTGAGTGTAAGTATGTTTCGCCAGCTCGTCACTCACTTGCTTCACATTGGCCGCCGGCAGGATAGTAAGGTGTTCGTCCACCTTGGCGCGCTGCGCCTTACCCGAATAGTCGTACCATACCCAAGGCTCGATGAGTCTCCGCAGCGCCAGCGTATGCGCCTCCAGCGGGATGCGCCCAGCCGATGAGGAAGCCACGAACAGGATTCGTGGCCGGTCCGGCCACACCAGCCTTTGATCCGGCACCCGCCGGATCTCCCGCGTGATCGTGAGCGGCACCTCATTCTGCAAAGCCAGGTGTTGTCCCGAACCCGGCATCCCCGGCGCCGACCGCGCCAGTTCCAGCGGCAAAAGCGCCAGTTCCGACGCGGATAGGATCAACCGTAGATGCACCAGCTCACCCTTGTTCGATTCGGAGAGCTCGGCCACCAATCCCCGCAACTCACCCATCATGCGGCCCAACTTTGACGCCGTATCCTCTAACTGTAGCTCTCGTGTTACTGTCGAATCCCTGTAATAGAGCGCATTCAACGCCACCAGTAACTCTCGATGCTCAAACGGCACGTGCAGAGTCTCAGCGTCCCGATTCCCACTCAACGCCAGATACTCGGTGAGCGGGGAAAGTAACTGACCATGCGCCGGGCCGCGGCGCAGGATTTCAACAGTAACCGTCTTCACGCCACCACCTTCTCACGGCCGGCCTTCTGCTCGCCGCCGGCATCGTCAATATGCAACAGACCGGCGGTCACCTTGCCATTCCTGTTCCGCACCGCCGCAACGGTTCGCGTCTCGGCAACCAGCCCCGCCTTGGCAAGGGCATCCAGGCTCCCGCTGCGAATTGCGCTCCAGGCCGGCTCAAAGCCCTTGGCGTCCTTCCAATGCCCTTCCGTCAACTGCATCAGCAGAGCCCACGTACCGCTATTCAAGTACCATCCGCCATCCTTGCGCGCGTGGGACCGCTTAAGATGCGTATGGCCAGCGATCACAACATCGGCGCCCCGGCCGATCAGCAGGTCCAGGGCCTTCGCCTGCGCATCTTCAAAGGCCGGATCGAAACTACGGTCGCCACCCAGCCTCTCCAACGCCTCGCGGGCGCTTTCGGTCCGATTCCCCCGGACCCATTCGAATGCCGACCTCGCGAAACCAAGCTGCGCCCCGGGCTCGTCAGCAAGCGAATAGGGATCCACCCTTTCCACGAACCGCCTTTCCGTTTTGCGCATGATCTCTTCGGCGTCCGAGGAAGATGGAGGCGGGGCAGCGGCGGATTGCATCGCCAGCAGTAACTCATCGGGATGCCCCGCGGCCATCGCGCCCGCCGTTGAGTCGCCGAGTAAGTCCGTTGCCCGCCGGAAAGCGTCGCGAAGATAGCTGGCTGCAATTCGCATGGCGTCGTCAACCAGCCCCTCTACGCTCGGGTCCAGCGCCACCAGGATTGGCAGCACCGCCGGCACTTCCGGCTTCAGCAGATTGACGAACGCATACTGCTCCTTCAGCCGGTTCATGACATCCACCACGAGCTTCGTACCGGCGTTGGGGCTCCAATCCAGAGCGGGCGAACCGAACGCCGCCCTACGCGCGACACGCCGCATCGCCTCATAGTCGTTGACGTTCCACGTGTCGACGTCATTGCCATGAATGCAAACCGCGCTCGCCCCGCCCACCCGGCACCGGTACCCGGTGCCATCGAG
>JBGSME010000547.1:0-3137 GCA_041740335.1 Bryobacteraceae bacterium
CTCGAAACGATACCGCAAACTCGTCGATGCCTTCGGCCTCTAGTGAAGCCTCGAACTGGCACGTGACCTCATACCCATTCGCCGTGGCCACGGCCTGGTGGATTTTCCAAGTGCTTCCGGCGTCGAACATGCGGATGGTGAGCTTTGCGATTGCGGGATACTTCGCCTTGCGTGCCTTCTCCCAGATCTCCGTCAACGCCTGCATCAGTGGGCCCTCTGCGCGAATCTCGACGGGCGCAGGCGGCCGCCGATCGAATGTTGGAGGCGGCAATGGCGGAGCAACGGTGCCGCCCTTCTCGCGAACTGCGATGATTGCATCGGACTTTGAGCGAGTACCGCGGCTGTCTGTCACTTCGACCGAATATGACGTGGATTGATCCGGCGTAATTCGGATTGAGTGCACGAGGTCAGAAGTGCCATCCGCGTTGAGGCGGGGCTCGTTACAGGTGATTGTGTACGGAGGGATGCCTCCGGAAATCGTCACCGCCAGTTCCGCACTGCTACCTTTGTCGATAGTCTGAGGGTTTGCCGCGAATTTTGCGTATAACGCCTCCGCGCGCGGCCAAAGGTTTTTCTTCTTGGCGTCGTCCATGGTGTGGACGAAACAGTTGTCGTTGATGTGGATGCCAGGCATCATGTCGCCCGGCCCCCACACTTGGTTGCCTTCACGGTAGATGAACAGCCCCTGTTCAATGCCGTTTCGCAGACACTGCAACAACGGCGTATCGTGCAACAGGATCGAGAGTTTCGGCGCGCGCCGGTATTCCAGTCGCATTTGAGCCGTCGTCATCTCGCCCTTGATTTTGAGTCCAGTCTGGTCTCGAACGAACGAAGGGGAATCCGGGGTGTCCCTCGCGCTCAGTAGCTTCTTTTGGTCTTCCAGAGCCCGCCCAACCTGCATCTGGCCATTGCCAGGGCTGTCTCCGGGCCCCGATAGTTCGATTATTGTGTGGCCAAGAGGAAGACTGGTGCCGGGCATCGGAGAACTCCACGGGTAGAACAGATGCCGGTAGCATTGCAGAATGGCCTCGGCGATTCGCAGTCGCAGGGTTTCCGATTCTTCCTTTACCTTGTCGATTTGATAGTCGGCCAGTTCGCGCTGGTTCTCTGGCTTCTTCAGTTCATCCAGCGCAAGGCGGCGGCGAATCAGATCCTTCATGTTCGGGATGCCCCGCTCGTCGGCCGCGATGAAAACCAGATTATTCTTAAAGTCGCGGTGCTTCTGATCTGCGCCCTTGTACTGGAACATTTCTTCGATCTGAGTCGGCGGCTGACGTAGGTCGGCCGGAACCCCAATCGATTCGTAGTTGGAGACAACGAGAATGGGGCGGTCGTCACTGATGTCGTCCGGTACGTCGTAGGGGCCTGCGGGGAAGACAACCGCATTGAACTCCCCGCGAGGCAGGCTGAAGAGCTTCTCCACCCAACCACGGAGTACGTTTCGGACCTCGGCAGCTTCAATATCAGCCATCCGTTTGCGGATGATCATGGTGAGGTTCGGCTCCACCATGAAACGTAGGGGTGCACCGGGCTTGTCGTCCAGGTAGGTCGATTCGGTCACGAATCCAATTCGTGCCTGCTCGATGAAGGGGGGCTCGATTGCCGGCGAGCAGATGGATAGCTTTAGTTGCTCCGGCGTAATTCCGCGCGCGTGATCGCCGTAGGCGAGCGTGTGCCAAAACACCGTTCTCGCCAGATACGAAGTTACTGGCGGAAGGCCTGGGTACTTCTGCACATCGATCCGCTGGGCAAGGGACAATTCATCACCCTTTACCGCTGCCACGTCCGACTTGACCGCTGGCGCATAATGCCCCTGGCCAAGCTTGACATTGATCTCAGTGCGGATGGCCTCGAACGCGGGGTCCATGTGATGCGTGTGGATCGCGTAAGCGTCGCCTGGTTGCTCCTTCCACAGATAGGTTACCGTTCGCGCTAGAAGTCGCAACATGCCCCGCGTCCGTTGAAAGGTACTAAGCGAGGCCGTTTTCTCAGTTAGCATCTCCAAGGTTTTGGGATGCAACGGGTAGCTTCGCAAGAATTGGTCCCGCAACTCGGCTGAGGCAGCGTCAACCGGCAAAGATTCGCGATTCGCTGCCCAGACCTGAGCATACGCTTCCACCGTCGCCTTGGCGGCGGTGGCGTCAATTTTCTCAAAGAGTCGAGCTCTTAGGATGTCCGCGGTCTCGTCTTCCTCGGTCGGGTTCAGGCCCGTTGTGCTCCGTGCCGCAACGCTTTCGGCCTCCTGCATAGCCTGCATCGCTCGTTCGTTCTCTTCTTTGTACGCGTCGTGGCCGAGAAGGTCTTTGCCAATGGCCAATGTGTACACCAACGCAACTTGAGGCGATGAAGCGACGGCCTTGAATAGATCGTGGACGAATGCCGCGAACTGCTTTGCCGCGTCCGGCTGAGCCCGTTCGACCTTCCGGAGGTAGACCGAGATTTCATCGAGCATGATTAGCGTGGGCTGTCCGCCGAACAATTCTCGGATCGTATCCGCGCCCGGCGCGATGTGCTTTTCGTCGCTTGCTTGAACTCGCCGATAGCCTTCCACTCCGGCAAGTCGGTATGCCATCTCGCCCCAGAGGCTATACGCTCGCAAGCCGGATTCCAGCGTGAGTCCATTTGCGGGATCCGCGTTCTCACCGTCAAGGGCTGCGATCCTCACGGGACCACTCGGGAGGATCTTGGGATCCACGAAGTCCTTGGCGTTGGCTACCCCCTTCATTCCGCGGGCCGCATGAACTAGCGCGATGAGGCCATGCGTCTTGCCACCACCACATTGGGTTCCGAGTCGAATTATGGAGGAAACTTCCCCGCCGTTACCCGAGAGACGGAGGCAAACCGCCTTAAGCAGTTCCTTTAGGCCGCGTGTGGGATAGCTGTTACCGAAGAAAAGTGGGGCATTCAAGTAATCGGGTGTGGCGGTTCCATTCACGACCTGTGAGAGATCCGCAGTGAATTGCTCGTCTTTGGTAGCACCGGAGAGCACGTCAGCCCGCGGTTGGCAGGCGTCAAATATCGTTGTCAGGTTCATACAAGTCTCGGCTATACGATGTCGGCGAGAGCCATCGGATCATTCATCCTATCGCTTCTGAACGCTTGCCCGCGACTGGTGCCGCAGGATGAACGCTCGCGAC
>JBGSME010000548.1:0-3654 GCA_041740335.1 Bryobacteraceae bacterium
CCCGCTGGTGGTCATGTGTGGGATCTCGCCGCCCGCAAGGGTCTCACCTACCGCAGCTATGGCGAGTACGCCACCCGCTCGAGCGACGGCACCACCATGGAAGCCGCCGGCGGCATGGGTGCCCTCCTCGGCCACGTCTCACCCAGGTTCAAGCTGCCCGGCATGCGCGACACCGACAACGCCCGCGAGTTTATCCGCGAGTTTGACGAGTACGAACGCAACTACGACAGCGCCGATGCCAACCTGCGGCTGCCCAACTACGTCGTGATGAGCTTGCCCGAGGATCATACGCGCGGCGCCGCCGCCGGCCAGAATACTCCCCGCGCGATGGTCGCGAGCAACGACTATGCCATCGGCATGATCGCCGACCGCGTCTCCCATTCCCGCTACTGGCCCGAAACCGCCATCTTCATCATCGAAGACGACGCCCAGGATGGGTCTGACCATGTCGATGCCCGCCGTACCGTCGGTCTTGTCGTGAGTCCCTACACCAAACGCGCGTTCCTCGATAGCACTCTCTACACCACCTCGTCCATGCTTCGTACGATGGAGCTCCTGCTTGGCTTGCCGCCGATGAGCCAGTTCGATGCCGCCGCCACGCCCATGTATAACTCCTTCGCCACCACTCCTGACCTTACTCCCTACACGCACACCAAACCCGCGATCGACATGGACGAGAAGAATACCGTCACCGCCTGGGGCGCCCGCGAATCGAATGAGATGGATTTCTCCGACGTCGATCGCGCTCCCATGTTCGCCTTGAACGAGATCATCTGGAAAGCGATGAAAGGCGCAGCGTCGGAAATGCCGCTGCCCGTTCACCGCTTCTGGTTTCCCGGACAGCCTCCTCGCTAGCGCACTCGCCGCTCCAATAAAAAACGGCCCCGAATCTTCGGGGCCGTGGTTGACTGCGTACCGCGTCGCACCCGTGCGGGCGCGTTCAGAAGATGGTTATTTCTTCTTCGCGGCTTTCTTTTTGGCTGGCGCCTTTTTGGCCGGAGCCTTCTTCACCGCTTTCTTGGCGGCCTTCTTGGTTGCGTACTTCATTGAACTATTCTCCCTAACATCTAAGATTGTGCGATCTCTTGCGTGAGACCGCAGCGTGATTCATATATAAGGTGATCTGAGAGGAATGTCAAGAGAAATTTTTCAATCGTCTTCTCTCGCATGCTCAACGCCTCGCCGTGCCGGGGCAAAAAACGTATACTGCTAGAATTGTTTTATGGCTTTGAACGCCTCGCGGCGCCTTCCTGCACGGCCTTCCGCGGTTCTGTTCGCCTTCGCCGTTGGCTTGGCTGTCCTCTCCGCTTCATGCGGAAGCAGGCGCGCCAAAGTGGTTGTTCCTCGTGTCGGATCCGCTCAACGCGGCATCGCCAGTTGGTATGGTCCCGGCTATCACGGCCGCGCCACCGCAAGCGGCGAGATCTATGACATGGATCGATTCACCGCCGCTCATCGGAACTTCGCCTTCGGCACTCGCGTCCGCGTTCACAACCTCGACAACGGCAGGATGACCCAGGTCCGCATCAACGATCGCGGCCCCTTCAAGAAAGGACGCATCATCGATCTCTCCCGCTCCGCCGCCCGCGATCTCGACATGATCCGCCCCGGCACCGCTCGCGTTCGTGTGGTGGTCATCGGAATACCGTAAGCCTCGCCACACACAGGCCATCCTAACTTCTTCCACAGGTTTTCCACATCGCTACCTATTCTGTGCCGAAGGTACTAGGACATTTCCCCTATTGGGGTACGGTCTTCCTTCATGCGATATGTGGAGATACCCCGATATGGTTCTTGCCCTCAGGCGCGATTAGCGGTAGATTTTGATAACGGTAGTCGCACTACTACTGATGAGAGAGGGACGGAACGATGCGACACCCACGGTCCACGGATACTTCAAACCAAGTTAACCCGTCTGGACTTACTGCCTTGGAGGAGATCAGTACACACGAATGAACGGAGCGACCACTACGGCACCGCTCATGGTTGGCAACTCGCCGCGGACCCAACAGGTACTTCGGAACGTTGAAAAGGTTTCGAGAGGCCGCTGGCCCGTCTTGATCTTGGGGGAGACGGGAACCGGCAAGGAAGTCGTGGCCAGAAGCGTTTATCACGCTTCGCCCGACGGGCCTTTCGTAACCATCGATTGTTCCAGTCTGGTGGGGCCGCTTCTCGAAAGCGAGTTGTTCGGTCATGCCAAAGGCGCCTTCACGGGCGCCATCGGAACCAAGTTGGGCCTCATCGAACTGGCCAACGGAGGTACGGCATTTTTCGACGAAATCGGAGAACTGCCGATGGACCTCCAGGCAAAGCTGCTGCGCGTGCTGCAAGAGAAGGAGTTCCGCCCCGTCGGCTCCACCGGATCACGCCGCTCGGACTTCCGTATCATCGCCGCAACCAATCGCGACCTGCTGAAGGAAGTGGAACGCGGCAACTTCCGCCGCGATCTCTACTACCGTCTCAACGTTGTCACCATCAAGCTGGCCCCTCTTCGCGACCGCCGCGAAGACATTCTCGTTCTCACCGAACACTTCCTTGCCCGCTACAGCCGCAACCACAAACTCAGCACCGAGGTGCTCGACGCCTTCCTCGCCTATGACTGGCCAGGTAACGTACGCGAGCTTGAGAACTGCATCCAGCAGATGGTCGCCATCAACTCCGGACCGTTGCTGCACTCGGCCGACATGCCCACCACCGTGCAGAACTTCGTTCACTCCAAGCGTGGCTTCGCCGTGGCCCATGCCGCCGGAGCCAATGGGAGCGTTTCCGCCGCCGGATCGAACGGCGCTACCCGGATGCCTCCCCATTCCGAGGATGCCAGCGCCATCCTGCCCCTCCACGAAGTGGAAAGGCTCCACATTCTGCGCGCCCTGCGAGCCGCCAATGGCGACCGGAGCCGCGCGGCATACATGCTCGGCATCGGCCGCACCACGCTCTACCGCAAGATCAAAGAGTACGGAATCGCCAGTTAACGCCCGCCGTCTCTCGTTTCGTTGAGAATCCCTCAGCCCTCGCCCCACTAAAGCTTCAGAGGACCCGGCGTGAGCGACCCAAAGCAGCATATTTTGGTTGTCGAAGGCGATCCAGGGCAGGTCCAACTGCTCGAGGAGGCCTTTTCCGAGATGGCCGATCTGCACACCCAGGGCGCTTTCGCCCCGCTATTCGTACGCGACTACGCGCTCGACACCCCGGACGCCCTGATCGCACTCCATGAGGGCCGCTTCGATGCGGTCCTGCTCGACATGCAGTCGCCCGAGGGCCTCCAGGGCATCGACGCCTTCTCGCGCCTGCAAATACAAGCGCCCGACACCCCGTTCGTCGCGATGGTCCCGTTGGATGAGGAGTCGCTCGGCGTCCGTCTTGTTCGCCAGGGTGCGCAGGATTACGTGATTCGGGAAGAGATCGACTGTTTGCCGCTGGCACGCTCCCTACGCGCCGCAATTGAGCGCCACGGCCTGTGGCGAGCCTGGCAGAGCACGGCGCTCACCGATAGCCTCACAGGCCTCTACAACCGGCGCGGCTTTCTCAACGCCCTACGCCGGGATGGCCGGCTCGCCGCCCGCCTTGGCCTTCCCTTCACCCTGACGCTGTTTGACGCCAGGGACCGCGAACCGCAGGCCCGTGACCTGCGCCTCCTGCAAGCCGCCGAAATAC
>JBGSME010000549.1:0-6286 GCA_041740335.1 Bryobacteraceae bacterium
GCATGGACGCCCGCGTCGGTGCGGCCGGCGCCCATGAGCTCGACCCTTTCGCCGAGGATACGTTCGGCGGCGATGCGGAGTTCGCCCATGACTGTGCGGGCGTTTTGCTGCTCCTGCCAGCCGCTATAACGGGAGCCGTCGTATTCGATGGTCAGCTTGAGAGTGCGCACCTAATTTGATGGTAGCGTCGAAATGGAATGAAAATTATGTTTCGGTGGTTGTTGACCAGGAGCGAAAGGGCGCGTTACAATTCAAGTGCGGGGTGGAGCAGTCTGGTAGCTCGTTGGGCTCATAACCCAAAGGTCGAAGGTTCAAATCCTTCCCCCGCAACCAACCCACAAGGGTCCTGCTCCGAATCGGTTAGCCTTCCTTCGGTACCCACTCTTCAACGGCCTGTTTCGGGCGCACTGTAACCAATTTTGTAACCAATTTCGATCTGGGTGGCGCCTAGCATAGCCAATGGAACGAGTTGGCGACATCCTGGCGCGCACACATGTGCTCCAGGTGACGGGTCACCCGGACTTCGGGCTGCCGTTTGGTCAGGATCGGCTGGTGCCGATTTTCCTGGCGACGCTTGCGGTCCGGCAGCAGAGCCAGACCGTGCGGTTTGCGTCGGCGTCGGCGATGCTGAAGACGTTCGCCTGATCAACGAGGTGGTGAACAGTTACAAATAGTACGTCAGCCGATTCGGCAAGGATGTTCTCACAGCCGGAATCAAATTCCGGGAACTGGTTCTCAACCCGCAACTGGCATACGGCCGTCGCCAGCACGTCTTCCCGGACTCTTGATTCCGATACCCATGGGGAACGGACGTGGCGAGCCCTCCATGCCTGCCAGAACTCCCGAAATCCACACGGCCACCACCGCGTTGACTGGGACACGGAGGTTGGAGTCGAAGAAACTGAAGATACAGAACGCCAGCAGCGCCGCGCCGCAACCCGCTGCCAAATGCGGGCTGCCGATCGGGCTAGCCGTTCGTGCTTGCCGGACACTCAACAGGAGAATTTGAACCGTGCCGGCCAACATCACAGGCAAGCCTAGAACGCCCGCTTCGGCTGCAAGTTGGAGAAAGTCATTGTGAGCGTAGTCCAGAAGAAGGCTTGGCGCCGCTTCGCGCCAAGGATAGATTGCGAACTCGAAAGTACCGAGTCCACAACCGAGCACCGGATAGTGATCGATCAGACAGAGAGCCTCACGCCAAAACTCGAGACGGCCAGCGGTATCTCCGCTTGCCAAACGCGAGATGAGTTCCGGAGGCGCAAAGAGAACAAAGGCGGCGGGTAAGCACAAGAAGGCGGGGATCAGGATCACGCGACGGGGCAGAAGAAGAATCGCCATCCAGGCCGTCGAGGCGGCCAAGGCGAGGAGCCCGGTTCTGGACATGGAATGCAGAGCGGCTGAGCCGGTGAGCAGGCAGGCCGCGGCAAGCAACCCGATCGAAAGGCCCCAGCGCGGCAAAGCGGCACAGTGGCCGAATAACCGGGCGAGTAGCAACGGAGGACCGCAGCACAGGAAGGCGGCGAAGTGGTTGCGATTTACGAATGATCCGGCAATACCGGTTCTGAACGCGCCGGGGCCTGTCTGCGAAAGTCCGAAGACGGCTTCGACGAGCACAAGTGCGACCAGGGGAGCAAGCAGCCTCCACGGATCCCGGCCTGGGCAAGCAGCGAGTGAGCGCATCGTGCAAAAAACGGTGCACAGGGTGAGTGAAAGCAGCAGGAAAGCAAACGTGGAATCCGGTGCTACCGAGATATTCGCCATGCCGCCACCGCCGCCGCCAAGCTGAGCGGCGGCGGTGACCGCTTCGGCCCTCAGAGGACTTAGGGATTCCAGAATCGATAGCGGCAGCGGAAGCAATTGAATCAGCGACAGGGCGGGCAGCGCGAACAGACATAGGCCCAACCGCTTCGAACAAGGCCCCCAGTGGGGCGAAGTGTCCCGCGAAGAAGCAGCCGCTGCGGTCAACCCGATAGCGATTGCGGCGAACTGGAGATCCCCGGTTCGCCAGCCACCCTGGTGAAACAGGAGCCAAGCCAGCGGGATCGAGAGAAGGCCTGGGACGAGCATCGTACTCTCAGGGTTGCGGAAGCGTAGTCAACCCAGCGGGTTGGTGGCGGTGCAGGGCAGTATGGAGAGCGGCCAGTGAGACCACCGAAGGAGCCGCTGTCGCGCCGGAGAAAGGAGCATTCCGCATTCTTTGTTCGAAGGCCGCAAGGTATGCGCCAATAGCGCCGGAGGAGATTTCGACGACCGAGCCAGTGTAGAGAACCAGGAAGCCTCCGTCGAAATTGACCCTGATCTCGAGCGTCTCAGAATCCGTTGGCGCGGGGGCGGCAAGCCGCCGGCCACCGACAGATAGTTCCGCTCCGCGGCAGTGAAGGTAGGCAGAGGCTGACTGAATTGAATCCCAGAGGTCGTCGACGGAGCTGTCGCGGGCAAGCTTGGCTTCCATCTGCTCAAGCCACAGTTTGTCCTGTAACCGCTGCTTCCACTCGCCCGCGGCCACCAGTTGAAACACGGCTGCGAATTCCCGGTAGTTGAGGTAGCGAATGCACCACACCGCGGCAGCGACGAACAGACAAAGCACGACCGCCCCTGATTCACCGCGGCCTAGTGCCTGAGCCAACGAGAAGCCTGCCGACACGAGGAAAGCCGCATAGAGTAAGAGGACCACACGCCGCTGGGACAAGCCGCGGTCGAGCAGGCGGTGATGAATGTGGCCGCGGTCACCGGCGAAGACAGACTGGCAGCGGACCAACCGGCGGAAGACGGCCAGCGCGGCATCTGCCAGCGGTATGGCCATGAGCATCGGCGGAGCCATCATGGCGACGACGGTCGCTGACTTCTGGCTCCAGGCTACTCCGCAACAACCGAGCACGAAGCCGATCAGCAAACTGCCGGAGTCGCCGAGGAAAATGGAGGCGGGGCGAAAGTTGTATCGCAGGAAGCCGATCAGAGCACCAGCCAGAGGCACGGTGGCGACGATCATCTCACGATTGGATTGCAGGCACGCCGCGAGGAGCATGGTGAGGGCGGCGAGTAGCCCGAGCCCGGAGGCCAAGCCGTCGAGTCCATCAATGAGATTGAAGGCATTGGCGCAGGCAACCAGCCAAAGAACGGTCAGCGGCAGGCTCCACCAACTCTGCGTGGAATAACCGGCCAGGGCATGAATCTGCAAGCCCTGCGAATAGGCAAGCAGGGCGGCGATCGTTGTTCCGGCCAGTTTCTGCCATGGGCGAATACTCTTGAGGTCGTCCCAAAGACCGGTGGCGAATACGAGCAGAGCGCAGGGCAGAATCGTCCAGGCAAGCCGGGCGTGGTCGTTGACGAACGCGCCCGGTGTGCCGGGCAACAGTAGCAGCAGCCCATAGGCGGCGGTCCACGAGAGAAGAATGGGCGCGCCGCCGCCGCGCGGGATTGGGTGGGAATGCAGCTTCCGGCGGGAATCCGGGCTATCGATAAAGCCAATGCGTTTTAGAATTAATCGAAATAGCGGCGTGAGCACACTGCAGAAGAGGAACGATGACAAGGCGAGAATCAGAATGGCGGTCAAGAACGGTTCCACGGATTTACTCCTTGATCGGATGCTCCGGCGGCCGCAGCGGCGGCCAGTGGAGGATGGACCGGGGCTTCGACGCCGCCCTCGGCCGCGGCCATCAACAGGGCCAATTGGGAGCAAAGGTCCTTCTGCGCGAATCTTCGCGCGGCGAACAGGTTGGCTTCACTGCGCGAGGCACCGCGGGAAAGACTGTCCAGGATATGCCCGGCCACCGCATCGGCATCGCCGTGGCGCGCCACCCGAATGTCGGCATCGGCCGCCAGGTCGGTGACGTGAGTGTGATCGGGGCCAATGTAGAGACATGGTGCTCCAACGGCGAGAATGCCATAGACCTTGCATGGATGCACGATGCCGCGGAAGGCGTCACCCATCACCACCAGATGCAGGTCCGCAGCCGACAGCGTAGCCGCCAAGTCACTTTGCGGTTGGTAGGGGAGACGGAGGATGTTGCCGAGTGCATGTTCCCGCGCGAATCGCTCGACTTTGGGCATTTCAACGCCGCCGCCCGAAAACAGGAACACGACCTCCGGCCGGCCGCGGAGACGGAGCGCGGCCTCCAAAGCGGTGTCCAAAGGATGGCAAGGGCTGTGGTTGCCCGAGTACATTACTACGAACTTGTCGCGCAGGTGGTAGCGCGAGCGGAACCTCGCACGGCCTTCGGGATCGAACTCGACGGCCGCGTCGCGCGACCAGGGCGGCACAACCGCGATCCGTTCGGGGCTGATCCCCTTGGCTTCGACGCGTTCGCGCATGAATCGATCGAGCACCACGACGAGTGCGGCCGAACGAAGGCCTGTGCCCACTAGGAAGTCCAGCAGGCGGTGGCTCAACGAGTTCTGGCGAAGCCAGCCAGCGGCGACAGCCTGATCCGGATTGAGATCCATCACCCATGCCACAAACCGGCTGCGCCGAAGCCGGGCGATTGCGGCCGCGGCTACGGAGATCAAGGGCGGCGATGTGAGCGCCACTACCACGTCGAACCGCGGGAGCCAGAGCAGACGAAACAGGCAGGCAAGCCAGAACGTCCCGAAATCGATCGCTCTTCTCCATGGCGCGCTTTTGCCCAAGCCAGTTGCGCCGACTCGTACAATGTCGATCCCTCGCCAGGTTTCTTTCGCGGCGAAGACCAGCGTGGGATCATCGTAGCCGCGCCGTCCCGCTACTATCGTTACCTGGTGGCCGGCGCGTGCGAGTTCCTGAGCAAGATCGGCGGCGTATTGGGCAGTCGCGGCAACGTCGGGATGGAAGGCTTGGTTGACCAGCAGCAGTCTCATGGCGTGTTCACACGTGGGCGGCAACGGCCGAATCCTCGCGCTCGGCGGCACCTTCGAATACGGGAGCGGAAACAGGCTTGCGTATGACGTGGCAGCCTATCGCAAGAACATCCATGTCCGTGCGCAAGAAGCAATCCACGGCCTGTTCGGGCGTGTTGACAATCGGTTCGTTTTCGTTGAACGAAGTATTGATGAGCACCGGCACACCGGTGAGATCGGCGAATCGCCGTATCAGATCCCAGTAGCGCGGATTGACATCGCGGTCGAGGGTCTGAAGCCGGCCGGTGCCATCTTCGTGGACGACAGCGGGAATGGAGGCCCGCCAGTCTTCGCGGATCGGAAAAGCCTGCACCATGAACGGAGACGGCTGCGCGACCGTGAAGATGCCGGCGGCCTCCTCCGCGAGCACGGACGGACAGAATGGCCGAAAAGGCTCTCGAAGTTTGATCCTGCGGTTCAGCGTGTCCTGCATTTCGGTGCGTCGCGGATCGGCGAGGATGCTGCGATTGCCGAGGGCCCGCGGGCCGAATTCCATGCGGCCCTGGAACCAGCCGACGACTTGGCCGGCAGCCAGTGCGCGCGCCGTGTGATCGATGAGACACGTCTCATCCAGGGACTGGAATTCGACACCGGCGGCGCGAATTGCGGTGGAGATTTCGCGATCTGAGTATTCGGGCCCGTAGTAGACGTGGCGCATCACGAAGTCTCTGGGCTGGCCGAGCACCTGATGCCAGACATACTGAGCGGCGCCAATCGACGTACCCGCATCGTGCGAGGCGGCCTGGACGTAGACCTCGGTGAAAGGAGTCTGTTCGAAGAGTTTGCCGTTGGCGGCACAGTTGAGGGCGACACCGCCGGCAAGGCACAGACGGCTCTGCCCGGTGACCTTGTGAACGTGGCGCAAGAAGGCGAAGTAGACTTCCTCAAGGACGGCCTGAACGGATGCCGCGACGTCCCGGTCGCGATCGGTGATCTCGGACTTCGCGGATCGAGGGACGCCGAAGACGCCGGCCAGTTTCGGCGAAAAGACGGGGCCGATCGCGGGGGGGCCGCCGTTCCAATTCATCTCGACGCCGTCGGTGTGGTGGGTGAAGTAATCGAGGTTGAGGAGGAACTGCTGTCCGTTCCAGCGGACGACGTCGCGTACCTGGTCGACGAACCGCGGTTCGCCGTAGGCGGCGAGGCCCATCATCTTGTATTCGTCGCCGTAATTGGGGAAACCGAGAAATTGTGTGAAGGCGGTGTAGAAGAGTCCGAGCGAGTGAGGAAAGCCGACCGAGCCGTGGATGTCCATGTGGCTTGCCCTCCCGGTAGCCCACATGGCGCTACTCGAATCACCGAAGCCGTCGACGGAAGCAACGGCTGCTTCTTCGAAAGGCGACGAGAAGAAAGCGCTCGCGAGATGCGCGCGGTGGTGTTCGACGAAGTGAATGGCCGCCTGTTGGAGCCCCTC
>JBGSME010000550.1:0-6800 GCA_041740335.1 Bryobacteraceae bacterium
AGCGCCCGATGCGCTCCGCCAGTTGCTGGAACGAACCGGCTTTCGGGTGGTTGAGTGGCAGGACAAAACGGCGATTTCGCGACAGTGGTTTCTGGCCGCGCTGGAGCGCGCGCGAAACCGCTCAAAAGATGAGCCGGCCCCACCCGGCCTTCATCTTTTACTGACCGGCGACGTACGGGCAAAGTTCGCCAACGTCGCGCGTAATCTCAGCGAAGACCGGATCACCGTGTTTATGGGACTCGTGGAACGATCGGCCTCAAGCGGGTGATGACAGGCGCGGCCCGCCAGACTTGCGAGAAGCCGAAACCCGGCTTCGCCATGAGAGGCTGTCAAAACGGAGCGGGGCGTTCTCCATGTTGTTGCTCTTGCCATCCAACTCGCTGACTTTCCACTTCGACGGCCAGGTATCCGCCACCGTCGCCTGGCGCCGCACAGTGAATCCGAATTGCGCCATCGCCGCGACGGGCTGACGCTCCAGCAACACGCGAAACCCCGGATCGCGAAGCGCGAGTTCATAGGCCGCGCAAAACTGCGCACGCCGCGAATCTGCCAGTTCGTTTATTTGGAGGCAGTGTGACCGCGAAGCCGAATCGTTTCAGGCGATCGACTATATTGGGGTTTACCCTCGATAAACACAATGCGCCTGTCCATCCTCATCCTGCTCGCCGCCGCCGTTTCCGCCCAGACCGCCGCACCCATCCGGCCGCCCGCGATTCCTCTCATCGCGCACGATCCATATTTCTCCCTCTGGTCGTTCTCCGACAACCTGACCGATCAGCCCACCAAACACTGGACCGGTACCGATCAACCCCTCACCGGCATCCTGCAAATCGACGGCGCTTCTTATCGCTTCATGGGCAACATGCCGCGCCGCGTGGAACCGATGCCAGCGATGAAACAGACCGCCTTCCGCATCACTCCCACGCGCACGTTGTACTCCTTCGAGGCCGCCGGCATCCATCTCGATCTCACTTTCCTCACGCCCGCGCTGGTTTACGATCTCGACGTCCTGTCGCGGCCCGTCACTTATCTGCTGTGGTCTATCCGCGCCACCGACACAGGCCGCCATCACGTTCGCCTCTACCTCGATGCCGACACCCGGCTTGTCAACAACACCTCGGAACAACAGGCCATGTGGTCCCGCCACCGGATCGAAGATTTGGAAGTGGTCCGGCTTGGCAGTCTCGAACAAAATGTACTGGCGAAGTCCGGCGACAACTTGCGCATTGACTGGGGGCACTTCTATCTCGCCGCGCCCGCCCAACCCGGCAACGTGCGCACGCTCGGCACCACATCCCGCACGCGAGACGCATATCTCCACAAGCTGGACGAACTGCCCGCCGCCTCGAATGATCTCGACGCGCCGCTGCAGACATCGCGCATTCTTGCCACGATCGCGATCACCGCGGATATCACCGAAGTCGGCGCCGACCCAGTTGCAAGCTACGTGATCGCCGCCTACGACGACCTTTATTCCATCGAGTACTTCCACCAAAAACTACGCCCCTGGTGGCGCCGCAACGGCCATGGCGCGGACTGGCTTCTCCGTACGGCCGCCGCCGAACTCGACACGCTCCGCAAACGGTCCATCCGGTTCGATGACGACCTCACGGCTTCCCTGGTGCAGGCCGGCGGACCGGAATACGCCGCGCTCTGCACCGTCGCTTACCGCCAGGCCATCGCCGCTCACAAGATCGTCGCAGATTCGGCCGGCCGCCCCCTCCACCTCTCCAAGGAAAACTTCTCGAACGGCAGCATCGGCACCGTTGACGTTCTCTACCCCGGCGCGCCGCTGTTCCTGCTTCTCAACCCGACACTCATCGAAGGGCAGCTTCGCCCCATCCTTGACTATGCTCAGTCCGGCCGCTGGCCATGGGCCTACGCACCGCACGACCTCGGCCAGTACCCGATCGCCAATGGACAAGGCTACGGCGGTGGCGAAGACAACGAGGATCGCCAGATGCCGGTGGAAGAAAGCGGCAACATGCTCATCATGCTCGCCGCACTCGCCGAAGCCAAAGGCGACCCATCGATGGCGCGCGAATATTGGCCCGTGATCACGCGCTGGGCCGAGTTCCTGCGCGACAAGGGGCTGGACCCGGACAATCAACTCAACACCGATGACTTCGCCGGCCACACCGCGCACAACGCCAACCTGTCACTCAAAGCGATTGTCGCCCTCGCCTGCTATAGCCGCCTCGCCGAGAAGATCGGCCGCCTCAATGTCGCTTCCGCCTACAGGGACCTCAGCAACGGCATGGTCAAACGTTGGATCAAACTCGCCGATGACGGCGATCACTTCCGGCTCACCTTCGATCAGCCCGGCACATGGAGCCAAAAGTACAACCTCGTTTGGGACAAACTGCTGCGGCTGAATCTCTTTCCGCCGGAAGTGGCCCGAACCGAGTTCGCTTACTACAAAACCAAGCAGAACGCGTTCGGACTGCCGCTTGACTCGCGCTCCGCCTATACGAAACTCGACTGGGTGCTGTGGACCGCCACGCTCGCCGAATCTCCGGAAGACTTCGCCACGCTCGCCCGCCCGGCTTATCAGTTCGCCAACGAAACACCCACGCGCGTCCCGTTGAGCGATTGGTATTGGACCACGGACGGAAAGCAGCGCGGCTTCCAGGCGAGGTCCGTCGTCGGCGGCGTCTTCATTCGCATGCTCGCCGATCCGGCCTTATGGTCCCGCTGGACTCAATACCGCTAAGTACCTTGTACAATGGCCTGGAAATGCGTACATTCAACATCGGCATCGTCGGACTCGGCTGGGTGGCCGGCGCTCATATCGAAACATTCAAGAACGTGACCGGAGCGAAAGTAACGGCCGTCTGTTCCCGGCGGCAACTCGACGCAGCCGCACTCGAGAAGCAGTATGGGATCCCGCTCAAGGTTTATACCAACTACGATGAGATGCTCCGAGATGGCGGCATCGACGTGGTGGACATCTGCACGCCCCACCCCATGCATCCCGCCGAAGCAGTGGCCGCCGCCGAAGCCGGCAAGCACCTGCTCATTGAGAAGCCGCTGGCGATCCGTTGGGAAGACTGCGTCACCATGCGCAACGCGATTCGAAAGGCCGGCGTGCAGGCTGCGGTGTGCTTTGAGGTCCGCTTCAGCCGGCACGCGATGGCGGTCCGCGAATCGATTGACCGCGGATTGCTCGGCGACATCCACTACGGCGAGTGCGATTACTATCACGGAATCGGGCCATGGTATGGCCAATACGCCTGGAATATCAAGAAGGACATGGGCGGCTCAAGCCTACTTACCGCCGGCTGCCACGCGCTTGACCTACTGCTGCACTATATGCCCGGCAAAGTGGCCGAAGTTACAAGCTATGCCACCGGATCGAAGAGCAAGTATTTCGAGCCCTACGAATACCCGACGAGTTCAGTAACCATACTTAAGTTCGAGGACGGCCGGATCGGCAAAGTCGCCTCCATCACCGATTGCCTCCAGCCGTACTACTTCCACATGCACCTTGTGGGAAGCCAGGGCTCGGTGCTGGACGATAAGTTCACCGCGCTTGGCTGGAGCGGGCTCGGGAAGGATCGCTGGAGCCGCCTCGGCATTCCGCTGGTTGATTCCGGGGACGTCAGCGATCATCCCTATCAGCCGCAGTTCCAGGCCTTCATTGATGCGCTGGCCGAGAATCGTGCCATGCCCTACACGGATTTCGAAACGGCGTTTGAAAGCCATCGCGTGGTGTTCGCCGCCGATCTCTCCGCGTCCGCCGGACGCCCCGTGAAACTGTCGGAGATGAGTTACTAACTATATGAATCCTCTTGTCCTGTTCGTGTTGGCCGTCCCCGCTCTTGCCGCGCAAGGCGACGAGATCAAGCTATGGCCGCAAGGCGCGCCTGGCTAGGCCGGCAACACCGCCGGCGAAGTCTCGAAGCCCTCGGTGGATGCCAAATACGGATCGCTCCCCGGTAACTTCACCGTCGCCCATGAGCCTTCCATCTACGTCTTCCTCCCTCCAAAGGAGAAGGCGAACGGCGTCGCAATGGTAGTGGCTCCCGGCGGCGGGCACCGGCAGTTGGTGATGGAGAAGGAAGGCTGGGAAATGGCCTCCTGGCTCAACGAACGGGGTATCGCGGCCTTCGTGCTCAAGTATCGCCTCGCGCGCGCGAAGGACTCCAAATATACACTCGAGGAGCACGTCTTCGCGGACGCCACTCGCGCCATGCGCCTCGTCCGCAGCCGCGCCGTTGAATGGAATGTCGACCCGGCCCGCATCGGCTTCATCGGCTTCTCGGCGGGAGGCGAAGTGGCCGGCATGATTGGCACCAAGTTCGACTCTGGAAACCCCGGCGCCGCCGATGCCATCGAACGCGCCGGTTCGCGCCCGGACTTCAATATCCTCATCTACCCCTATTACCGTCCCGGCGCCAACCATCCCGAGAACAAGCCGCTGTTCCCGATCCCGGCCGACGCGCCGCCCACTTTTATGGTTTGCACCGATGATGACCGGTCCCACGTGGAGCCGACGGTGAAGTTTTACCTGGAACTTGAGGCCGCGAAGATTCCGGCCGAGATGCATATCTTTTCGAGCGGAGGCCATGGCTTCGCGCTGCGGCCGACTAAGACGCCACTGCCGGTGAACCGGTGGCCGGAGCAGATGATGGATTGGCTCCGGGAGCGGGGTTTCGTGCGGTGAGGGGGCTTACGAACCGGCGCCGCTCATTGAGGAGGTTTCAGCGCGTTCTTTCCCTTGTCAATCGCGATGCGATGCCACTGGCGCGATGCGGATCAGCGAATGGGCGATGTCTCGCCTGATGTGGTGTAGACTGTTGCAGACTTTGGATCACAAAAGTTGCGACGGCGCTATGAGCCAGTTTCGATGACCGGGGCTGTCCAACATAGCTCGAATTGAATATGCCCCCATTTCCAGTCTCAAAGTCGGCGCTTCAGCAGGTAGCGCAGTCGAAGTTCGCCTCGGAAAAGATCTTGCAGAATCTCGTCGAGAAGAACCTGGACACAGTGTTCAAGTGTCGCCTTGTCGCAACCGAGTTCTCAACGGGCGCCCACCATGCGGGGCGAATCGACACCCTTGCGCTTTCGGAGGACGACAATCCGGTGATCATCGAGTATAAGATCGTCGAATCGTCCGACCTCGTCAATCAGAGCTTGTTCTACCTGTCGTGGATTCAGGACCATCGGGGCGACTTCGAGATCGCCACGCAGAAAGCGCTCGGGCCGAAGGTGCACGTGGACTGGTCCGACGTCCGAGTGATATGCATCGCACCGAACTACCGCAAGTACGACCTCCACGCGGTGCGAATGATGGGCGCGAACATCGAGTTGTGGACGTATCGGCTCTTTACAAACGACGTTCTTTATTTCGAAGAAGTGCTCCAGAAGGCTGAGCCCGGCGTGGGCGCGGCATCCGTATCAGGGAAGAACCCGGTGATGGTAGCGGCGGGCAAGAAGGCCGCGGCCGCAAGGGCAACAGGCTCGTACACCTTCGAGCAGCACATCGCGGGCAAGCCCGAGTTGATGCGCGAACTGGCGGTCGGCGTGAATGACTTCATCACCGGCCTCGATCCTTCCCTTGAGGTGTCGCCCAAGAAGTTCTATGTGGCCTAACAACGGCTTGCAGCCGTCGGCACGCGGCGTGATACTGAGCGCGCCGCCGTTGATGCTGAGCGTTAGCCTCGACCCTGAGACCGAGACGTGCCATCTCTGGGCAAGGTTATTTCATGTCCACCATTAGGCCGCTTCAGCGTACCTCGATTGATCGCGCTGCGATCACTCTCACACGTGCCTTCTCGCCGGACCCAATGTTCACCTGGCTGTTTCCCAACGCCGCAACGCGGGCGGCGCCGCTGCAGCGACTTCTGCGTGTTCCTCTCGAGTTGGGCTTTCGCTACGGCCGAGTCACCGCTTCGCACGACGCCAAGGCGGCCTGTGTGTCGCTCCCTCCGGGTCCAGGAATCACCATCCCGCATGGAAAAGATCCACAAGGCTCGCGTCCCTGAACCTCACTGGTACCTCATGGTCGTCGGCGTGGATCCTGAACTTCAAGGCCAGGGCGTCGGTTCGGCACTCGTCCGCGAGGTCCTCGCGTTCGCCGATCGGGAATCAAAGCCCTGTTACCTCGAGACGAGCGAACATCGCAACCTCTCGTTCTATGAGCGCGTTGGCTTCGCCGTCCTTGAAGAAGCCACACTCAGCAAGGGTGGGCCGAAGGCTTGGGCAATGCGTCGGGAGCCGAAACCCGCAACCAGCGGCTGCAATGACCCGGTCGTTCCGGATCACGCGACCCGGAAACAATCCACTTGGAAGTAACGCGCCCGACCTGCCGTTGTACGCGCCGGGAAGAATTTCGATGCGTATGCCGGGCCAGCAAGGCGCGCGCCTCCTGCGGCTGATCGCTCTGCCGCGGGTCGACGACGCATCCATCTACAGTTCCGTTCCTGCTTCGCCCGGCGAGTTCCCGGCAGACGAAGAACCGCTTGCCTGGGACTCAAAGGGCTGGCAGGAGTTTGGGTGAACTTACTTCCCCGCAACCTTCTCCCGAACGTTAAACTCCAACTTCCACCGCCGCCCGTCGCGCGCCACGCACCACAACTGCAGCAGCCCCGTCTCGGTGATCTCGGTCTCGAGCGTCACCGGCACCGTCGCCGCTTCCGATCCCGGCAGCGTCACCTCGATCGGCGCCAGCTCTTCCATATCCTCGCCGACTTCCTCGAGCATCGTCCCCGGCTCATCGCCGCGCCGCTCCACCGACGAGAAGAACCGGAAATCCACCGCCTCACCCACCCGCAACGCAAACTCGCGCGACCCCGGCC
>JBGSME010000551.1:0-8715 GCA_041740335.1 Bryobacteraceae bacterium
AACTCGACGCCGCCTCGGCCGGATCCTGTCTGCTGGACGATGCGCATCAATACCGCGTTGAGGTTCCGGCCAACGGGGGAACGTTGTCGGTGGCGATGGCGTCGCAGGCGTCGGCCCAACTCTTCATCCGCTACCGGCGCCCGGTGACGGTTGCGAACAATCAGGCGCAAGCCGAGTACAGATCCGAACAGGGGACCCAGGTCCGCGGATCGGTAACGGTCCAAAGCACCCCGGAATTGCAGGCGGGCATCTACTACCTCGCGGTGGCCAATTGCAGCGAAAGCGCGCAGCAGTATCAGGTGGCCGCCGGCGTGGAGACCCTCGGGCCCCGGCAGCCGATCCCTTTAACCGAGATCTTCAGCGGGCAAGCCGCCACAGGATCGATGCCGGCCGGGCCACTCATGAATGCCCGCCAGTTCGCGATCCGAGTGCCACAGAGTGCCACCACATTGCGAGTGTCGCTGGAAGGCTCTACGAACGTCGACTTGTACGCGAGCTTCGGCCAACCCGTACAGCCCACCGATATTGGCGTTCCGCTCAGCGATGCCTTCGCCAATGGCGAGGGGAGCACCGAAGTGCTCACCATCAGCCGGCTCAGCAAACCCGCCTTGCAACCCGGGATCTATTATTTTTCCGTGTTCAACCGCGACGAGAATCAACTCGCGCGATTCACGATCACAGCCACGGCTTCCTCGGAACCACTCGCCGAAACGCAAGTAGCCGCCCTGGCGGCCAATACCGCCGTGCGCGCCTCCGTCGGCGCGGCCGCGCCCGGTTCAGGAGTGCTTGGATCGCAGCAGTATTCGATCGCCGTGCCTTCCGGGGCCACACGCCTCACCGTGAGCGCATCATCGTCCAACGACGTGCTGGTTTTCGTTCGCGGCCGTTCCGCCATTGAGGTTCGAGACGGTGAGCCGGTCTTCGACTATGTGCTGGTGCCATCGCGCCGCCCGCAAGTGGACATCACCCCTTCCACTTTTCCGGCGCTGGCTCCGGGAACAACGTACTACATCGCGATCGCGAATTTCTCCACTTCGCCCGCCGCAGTGACGCTCACCGCGCGCGTGGAAAGCGGCGGAACCGGGGTCACTGGAAGCCCGCGGATCGAAGTGGGCGGAGTGGTCAACGGAGCCAGTTTCCGCGCCGGAATCTCCGGAGGATCATGGGTGACCATTCAAGGCGAGAACCTGGCGGACAGCACTCGCATTTGGCAGGGGTCCGACTTCAACGGCTCCCGTCTACCCACTCAACTGGACGGAGTCAGCGTTACCATCAACGGCCGCGCCGCCTACATCTATTTCATCAGCCCGCGTCAGCTGAACGTGCTGGCGCCCGACGACGGCACCGAAGGCCTCGTCGAAGTTCGCGTCACCAACGCTCGCGGCACCACCATCACCCGCACACCGAAGCAGCGTGTGGCGCCAGCTCTCTTCCTGTTTGATCCCGACGGGCGCCGCTATGCCGCAGCCGTGCACGCCGATGGCACCTTCGTCGGACGCAACGGATTGTTCCCCGGTTTGGCAACTCGCGGCGTGCGGGGTGGGGACTCGATCTCATTCTTCGGAAGCGGCTTCGGCACCGTGGCCGGATCTCCCGACAGCGGCGTCATCCTACCCGCGCCCGCGCAGCTTCTTCGCAATCCGGTGGTGCGGATCGGTGGCCGCGCGGCCACCGTCACCTTCGCCGGTTTGGTTTCAAACGGCCTTTTCCAGATCAACGTCATCGCGCCCGCCGGATTGACTGGCGACGCCGCCGTGGAGATGGAAAGCGACGGCGGCAATACCCAAACCGGAGTGTTCATCACGATGCAACCTTAGACTGCGATACCATAGAAGGTCTACTTCCCCCTCAATCATGCAGTTACGTGTCTTAGCCTTCGTCCTTGCCGGTGGAAAGGGTACCCGGCTGTACCCACTGACAAAGGAGCGCGCCAAGCCGGCGGTACCCTTCGGCGGCCAATATCGCATCGTGGATTTCGTCCTCTCGAACCTCGTCAATTCAGGGATCTTTTCCACTTACGTGCTGATCCAGTTCAAGAGCCAGTCTCTGCTGCAGCACTTGCGCGACGGGTGGGAATCCACCGGGATGCTGAAAAATCATTTCATCATCCCTGTGCCTGCGCAAATGCGTTCCGAGAACGAAGCCTGGTACCAGGGCACCGCCGATGCGATCTATCAGAACGTGAACCTGATCGAACAGTCGGACCCGCATCTGGTGGCGATCTTCGGCGCCGATCACGTCTATCGCATGAACATCCGCGACATGATCGAGTTCCACGAGCGCCATCGCGCCGACGTCACCGTGTCCGCGATTCCGGTCCCCAAAAGTGAGGCGCGCGAGTTCGGGGTGATTGAAACCGCCGCCGACGGCCAGATCATCGGGTTCCACGAGAAGCGCGCCGACGCGCCCACCATGCCCGGGGATCCCGAACGTGTCTATGCGTCCATGGGCAACTATATTTTTTCCGCCCGTGCCCTGCTCAAAGAGCTCTACACCGATGCGGCCCGCGAAAATTCATCCCACGATTTCGGGCGCGACATTTTGCCTTCGATGATCGGCCGGTCATCCATGTACGCGTATGATTTTCAGACCAACCGCATTCCCGGCGATCCGCCCGATTCGCCGTGCTACTGGCGCGACGTCGGAACCCTCGACGCTTATTACGAATCGCAGATGGACATGCGCGCCGTCTCGCCCCTATTGAATCTCTACAACCGGCGTTGGCCGCTTCGCACGGCCAGCTATGACGATCCGCCGCCGAAGTTTATCTTCAACGAAGAGGACCGGCGCGGCGAGGCCATCGACTCGATCGTTTGCGCCGGGGCTATCTTATCTGGCGGACGGGCCGTGAATAGCATCATCGGCCGCGGCGTTCGCGTCCACACCGGCGCGCTGGTTGAGGATTCGATCGTTTTCGACAATTGCGACATCGGGCGAAGGGCCAGGGTGCGCCGCGCGATTCTCGACAAGAACGCCCGCGTCCCCGACGATGCCGTGATCGGCTACGATCTCGCCAATGACCGTAAGCTCTATCACGTCACCGAGTCCGGAATCGTCGTGGTAGAAGGACGCCGCTCCTCGGTCGACATCTCAACCCTCAACCTGTGATGGCTTGGCTGCTGGTTGGCGCCGGTAGCGCGTTAGGCGGCGTCGGGCGGTTCGCCGTGTATCTCCTGTTGGCACGCTTGGGCGCGGATACCTTTCCCTGGGGCACCGTCGTGGTGAACTTCGCCGGCAGCACGTTCATCGGGTGGCTCGCGGCAGCCAGCCCGCCCGATTCCATGGCATCGCGCTATTTCCTGATGACCGGCGTCTGCGGCGGGTTCACCACTTTTTCCACCTTCAGCCTCGACGCGATGAACATGCTGCGGGCCGGTGAACAAGCCAAGGCGCTTGCCTATATCGGCACGCAACTGGTATTGTGCCTGGCCGGCGTCTGGCTCGGGCACGCCGCTCGCAGGTAAGCCCCGCCGATGTTCAAACCCAGCGGCGAACCTGGCTCCGGTAGTGCGGGTATACATCCGGATACCGGCGATTGAGGTCGCGCTCTTCGAAAACAGTGGCCAGCATCACATAGAAACTCAGTACCGCCGAAAACAGCAGATGTCCTTGCGACATTTCCGGCGTCGCCCAAAGCAACACCAACACGCCCAGCATCATCGGATGGCGGGACCAACGGTACGGCCCGGGCGTCCGAAACGGCGGCGGGAGATAGGGATGGCTGCGAAGAAAAGCCCAGGCTTGTTTGAAGCCGAACGTATCCCAGTGATCCATCGCGGCGGAAGACCATGCCACCAGAATCGCGCCGCCCAGCGCGATCAGCCGGATCCACCAGTCGTTCTCGACATGCCACACCAACGCCGGTATCGGCTCCCAGAACCGGTACAAGGCGGCCAGCGCCATCGACGACGCGAGCATGTACGTCGTCCGTTCGATCGGCCATGGCAACAGGCGTTTCCACCACGATCGCGCCATCAGGCTATGTTGCAGCCCGAATAAGGCCAGCAGCACGATATCGGCGCCAACCGCTTCGGCCCTGGGAATCTGAAGCCCGGAATCGATCGTCGACATCACGTAGCGATTCGAAATGAAGCCGGCGAACCAGACGATGGTCACCAGGAAAAATGCATACACGATCACCCAGTAAAGGAAGGCCAGAACACGGACAACCATCACGCGGCGTCTCCCCATTCGTGGTCCAGCATCCAACGAACCACGCCGGCGTAAAGGGCCCGCTTCGGCACCGGTAGTTCCACGCCGCTCAGTTCGAGCAGCTCGAGCGTCCGCGTGTTGTCGAATTCCTGTCGAATAGCCAGGTGCGGCAAAAAGGCATCCAGCGCGCGTAACAACTGATTCATCGAATACGATCCGTCGCGGCGCATACGGATCAGGAAATCGTCCCACTCGGGAAGCGTCACCCGGCGCGGCGTGCGGATCGGCAGCCAGGATTGCGAACGCGGGTGAAGCGCCAGCAGGCGGTGTGTCTCCGTGATCACTTCCGCCGCCGTGAGACTGTATGCCGGTCCGGCGCAAACGTGATACACCGCGCCCGCCTCGAAATGGTGAATGAGCAGAGCGGTCACCGCCCGCGCCGCCCAGTCGCTGGCGATAAGATCCACGATCGCTTCCGGATCGAAGGGTATCTGTGGCACCTGCATCTTCGGAAAAAGACGCAGAATCTGGTGGGCATAGCCAAAGCAGCGGACACGCCCCGTACGGGAATCGCCGAAGATCGTGCTCAGCCGCGCGATCGCCACCGGTAGGTTCCAGGCATGCGACGACACCAGCATCTCAGCCTCGTAGCGTGCCTGTTCACAGGCGTTGCAGAATCGGGCGCGATGCTCAACCACCGCTTCCGGAACCGTGCCCTGCGATCGTCCCGCCACGTAGGTTGTGCTCAAGTGCAGAAACTTCACCAGCCGCGGGAGCGTGGCGGCAAGTTGCAGCAAATGCTCCGTACCAGCGAGGTTCAGCGCGCGCAGTTCAGCCAGCGGAAGATCTGCCGCATTGCCGCCAGCGGCGTGCACAACCTCGGTGACAGACTGCCGCAGAACGGTGCGCTGCCGCTCGCTGAGCCCCAGCCCCGGCGCGGTGAGGTCCCCTTGAAGAACGGTCACCTGCGTTGTTCGTATGTCGGAATCGATCCGGTCCGGATCGCGGGCAAGCAGAAAGAAACGCCAGCCCGGGCGGACCATCATCAACTGGCGAAGGATCTCGCCGCCGATCCACCCCGAGGCGCCTGTGAGCAAGAGTGATGCCACGGAGATCGCGGATCAAGCCGAAGGAAACGGGCTGCGCCGCATGGCGTAGTCAATCGCTTCCTGCGGCACCTCGTACTTGGACCAGGCGCGGTTGCCTACGTAGCCGACATCCTTCACCCCAATCGGGCTGGTGTAAAAGGCGTCAACCGTCATCTTTCGAATCCAGTCAAAGAATATCGCACCCGCGGCCAGCGGGTTCTGCCGTTCGGTGGTGTATCCCGAGAATCCTTTATAGTCATCCGAGCGCTGGTAAACCAGTTGTTCGTTTCGACGCGCCCGCTCCTCGGCCTCCGCCTGAACTAGAATGTCGAGCATCGCAGTCTGCTCGGGCTCCGCCGACTCAACAAATGTCTTCCCGTGCCGCCGCAGCATTTCCGCATCCAGCCACGCCAAGCCGCCGTGGAAAATATCGGCCAGCGTGCTGTTCTCGCCACACAACAGATCGATAAATTGCGGCGCACCAGCATCCACCGCGCTCCCGGAGACTTCGTCGGCCGGAACGATCAGTTCCGCCAGCCGGTGAAGCGTCTTGTATTCGTGAGCGGCGAAAGCCTTGGGCGCGGTGGCGCCGCCTGCCTTGCGCTCCGCGGCCGCATTGTGAACATGCTGAGCGGCCTCCAAATCGAGCACACCGGCCGAAGTGAGCGCGAGCGCGATTCCGCGGATCAACTCGCGGCGGCTTGCAGGTGACGCGATATGCACCAGATCAGACATTGCCTTTCCTCATTTCTTCGGCCAAATAATCGCAAGCGCGCCAAGCCAGCGCGTTAATCGTGAGCGTAGGATTCTTGTCCGGATTGCCGACAAACGATGCGCCGTCCATCACGAAAAGATTCTTCGATTCGTGCGCCTGGCAGTAGCCGTTCAAAACCGAATCGCGCGGGGACTTGCCCATGCGCGCCGTTCCCACTTCATGAATGATGGACCCTGGAATCGAGATCCCGTCTCTTTCCCGTTGCGCCGCGCTGAGTCCGGTAACCCGGCCGCCCATGGTCTCGATGATCTGTGTGAACGTCTTCTCCATATGGCGCGCTTGTTTCCACTCGTAGTCGCTCCATTTGAAATGGAACCGCAGTACCGGAATGCCCCACTGATCCACCACTTCCGGATCGAGTTCGCAATAGCTGTGGATGTTCGGGATCATCTCGCCGCGCCCGGCAAACCCGACGCCGCTCCCGTAGGACTCGCGGATTCTCTTCTTCATATCCGCGCCGTACCCGAACCGCCGCGCCGAGCCATGCATTGAGCCCACCTGCGGCATCCCGTAACCGCCGCCAATCTCGATATGATACCCGCGCGGGAAATCGAGCTTCTCGTGTTTATTCCACAGCCACCACGGCATGTAGAGGTGCGCGCCGCCGGCGCCATCGGTATCGTAGTGCGGCATGCCTTCCATCGCCGGAACATACCCGCTGAGCCCGAACCCCACCGTGTCCATCAAGTAGCGCCCAACCAGCCCTGAGCCGTTGGCGAGCCCATTGGGAAACGACTTCGGCTTCGAGTTCAAAAGAATGCGCGCCGATTCGCAAGCGCTGGCCGCCAGGATCACCACTCGTCCCCGGATAACCTTGTGCTCCCGTGTGCGCTTGTCTACATAAAGAACGCCGGTCGGCTTCCCGCTTGAATCGGTAACCACCTCCCGCGCCATCGCCATGTCGAGCACGGTGAGCTTGCCCGTCTTCATCGCCGGAAAGATCTGGACCTGGCTCGACGAGTAGTTCGATGCCGTCACGCAACCACGCCCGCACTGCCCGCAATAGTGGCACGGCGGCCGCCCGTTGAGCGCTTTGGTGATCACCGCGCGCCGGTTCGGTATGCACGGGATCGCAAGTTTGTCGCAAGCCTTCTTGATCAGAAGCTCATGGACCTTGGCCGGCGGAGGCGTGTGGAACTTCCCGTCCGGCGCGCTGCGAATTCCATGGCTCGAGCCGACGACACCGATGAATTCCTCGGCTTTGTCGTAGTACGGCGAGATGTCATCGTAGGTAATCGGCCAGTCGAAGCCGAGTCCGTCTTTGCTGTAAGGTTGAAAGTCATAGTCGGCGAACCGGAACGACATGCGTCCGTAGTGGTTAGTCCGCCCGCCGACGATGCGCGAACGGAACCACTCGAACTGGCTGCCCGGAGCAACCGTATACGGTTCGCCTTCGAGCTGCCAGCCGCCGCTAGTCGTCGAAAAGAATCCGAACGGCTTCCCTTCGCCGACATAGTATTTGCCGCCTTCATCCGCGCCGCGGTGGTCATAGTCATAGGGCCACTTGTGCTCTTTGTACTCTTTGGAAACATCGAGCATCGGGCCGGCTTCAAGCAGCGCCACCCGAATCCCCTTCGCGGTGAGCACATGGGCGGCGGTGCCGCCACCGGCGCCCGATCCTACAACGACCACATCATAGACTTCGGATTTGGGTTGAACTTGCGCCATACGGTTCCTTTATTGAACCATACCGCGCCGCGCCGGACCACGCGGGCCCGCGCCTCACCCTACTTCGGCGACCCCTGCTTCCGATCCGGCTTCGGAGCAACCGGCGGCAGCCCACTCTTACCCGCCAGCAGCGACATCCCAAAGAAGTGAAGCAGGCTCCATTCCACCCGGCCGCCAAAGCCGGTGTTCTCCCGGAATCCAGAGGGAAGGCCCCGGACGCTGGAGCCTCCCCGTTCGCGGCGAACAGTCGCCGGGCGGCACGGTCTCCGCTCCGTCCCTCTTGCGCTGCGCCGTGAATCGTTGTTTGCGTTTGTTTCTTGGAGGGTCATAACACCGTACAAATATGCAGGTGCTATGCCAAACGTATGTAGTTGAAAAATCGGAGGACACGCTCGCCGCCGGACGACGTTATGTCCCGCCGGCCCGACAACCTGTCCAACTACCGGTTCAGCGTGCCGAGTTGCTTCTGAAGCTGGGCCGCCCGCGTATTCAGCGTGCGCAACTGACGCAAGTCCTCGTCGGCCTGCGCTACCGCACTTTGTATCCGGGACAGATACGTGCCCCCCGGATTGGCCGCATCGTTCGATGCGTCCACCGTTAGCGTAAACGCGCGAAACTGATCGGTGGCTTCCCGATACCGGCGCAGGATATCGGAAATGTAGGACTCGCGCCGCCGCGCAAGATCTTCCATATCCCCGGACAGCGCCACCAGGCGATTGAGCTTCTGTTCGGCTTCCTGACTCTTACGGCGCAGATCGCGGTTCCCTTCTTCGATCTGTACAACACGGTTGTCGCGCGATCGCGCTTCCGACTGCAGCGCCTCGGTAAGGCGCGTTGACGCCTCCAGCCGCTCGCGAAGCTGCCCGAGTTCAACCGTCATCTCTTGATGCTGCGCCGAAATCTCGGTCGCGCGCGCCTCCGCCGTCAGCAACTTTTCACGAAGTTCGCCAAGTGCCGATTGCGCCGTGCTCAGGGCCTCGCTCTTCTCATCGAGCATCCGCACCAGGGCCCCGCGAGTTACCGAGTCGTCCG
>JBGSME010000552.1:0-2058 GCA_041740335.1 Bryobacteraceae bacterium
GCAGGAGTCCACGTTGAGGAAGCTGGCGCTGGTCGGGCCGCGCGACGCGGACCTGGTCCGGCGAGTGCATGAAGCTGAGCAAAACTATCTCCTCTACGCCAAGAAGCGGGATCAACTGCGAGTGGACGGTTTATTGGACGAGCAGAAGATTGCGAACGTGGTTGTAGTAGAACCGGCTTCACTGCCATTGCGTCCCAGATCGAGAGTGACGCCATCATTGATCGCTCTTTATGTTCTGTTGGGTGGAGGGCTGATTCTCGGCGTGGTCACCGGGGGTTATTTCAGCCGGACGTTCTCAGCGCCGAGGGATCTGGAGAGATTCGCCGGTGCGCCAGTGCTCGGGACGATCGCGAAAAACGGCTGGAGCCGCCGGAACAAGCTTCCCGTTGGGCGGCCTACCCACTATCTCCAGCCGGTGGTGGAGCGAATGCGAAGTTTGGCTGCGGCCCATGGAAGAGGTGTGATCTTCTGCGTGGCGGGTGTCAACGCGGACGACGAGACCTCGGAAGTAAGCCGGCTGATTGCGTCTGAGCTTGCCTCCTCCACGGGTGCTCCGGTCCTACTGGTGCCATCGTCGATTGCGGAAGCGCCTGACGGTCCACGTTGGTCCGTAGAACTGCCGGTGATGGAACTGGGGACAGGTGTGGCGGTGGCGATGCGTCCAGAGGCGCTCGTGGAGGGCAACGGAGAACGGCTCGATTGGGTCTGGTTGGGAATTCCTTCAGAAGGGTTCTCGTGCGTCATTGTAGAAACCAAGCCTCTGGATGGAGGCAGTCCGCTGCCGGCGGGAATGCGGCACGCGCAGGGAATCTTCGTCGTAGCGACTGCGGAGAAGAGCCGGCGATCGGACGTGGCGCGATCGTTGCGGCTTTTACGTGGGGCGAGTTGCGAGCCGGCCGGTTTGCTGTTGCGTGAGCGGACATATCCGATTCCAGAGCGGATCTACAGGTACCTATGAATTTTCGCATCTACTTCTTGATCGGCATCGGATTGCTGGGGACCGCGCTGGCTGACGAGCCAACCAAGGGCTTCAGTCCTCGTGAGGCGCGTTACCGCATCCAGCGGGGCGACGTAGTGGAAGTAAAGTTCCGCTATACGCCGGAGTACAACCAGACCGCCACGGTGCAGCCGGACGGGTTTCTGCTGCTTGAAATCGTGGGTGAGGTCCGGGTTGGCGGTTTAACGGTTCCGGAAGCAACTTCGGCGGTGAGGGAACTTTCGGCCCAGCGTTTGCGCGAACCCGAAGTGAACCTGATTCTCAAGGAGTTCGTAAAGCCGCAATTCACGGTGAACGGCGAGGTTGCCAAGCCGGGCATGTATGACTTGCGCGGGACGCTGACGGTAACCCAGGCGATTGCGCTCGCCGGCGGTTTCAATCAGAACGCGAAGCACTCTTCGGTGGCGCTGGTGCGGCGGGTTGACGACCGATGGGCGGAAGTGAAGGTGCTCGACCTGAAGCGCATGATGAAACCGGGCGGCTTCGCGGAAGATATCACCCTCGCTTCCGGCGACATGTTGGTAGTCCCGAAAAGCGCCTTTGGGCGCATGGAGCGATTTGTCAGCTGGGCCAGCCTTGCCGCCTTCGGCATTTCCGCGTTCCGGCGGTATTGACAATGAAGAACTCGGCCCGAGGAGCGCTCTGGTGGACCGATCCACTGCTCACGTTACCGGCCATTGCAATGCCGGTGGCGTTGGTGACGTATCTACTGCCCGAGTCACTCTACGTGTCGCAATGGCGCAGCCCCAAGTATTTTGATGGCAGGTATCTTGCGTACTATTCGGCATGCATCGCCGCATTCTGCGCGGCCGCGGGCGCAGCGCGGCTGATGGCGTGGCACTCTTCGCCCGCCGAATCGGAACGCGACTGGCGGGAGGACGTGCCTTGGACGGCCGTGATGCGCGTCTTCGATTGGACCGCCGTGCTGTGTGTGATTGCCTACGTCGCCTGGGGATTGTCGGCGTTCTCGCGCGGAGCGAATCCGGCCGAAGTGTTGGCTGTCTTTTCAGGCTCCAAAGGCGCGGCCGATCGAATGAAAGAAGTCTATATGGTGACGATAC
>JBGSME010000553.1:0-2552 GCA_041740335.1 Bryobacteraceae bacterium
CGTGAACCAGGCGGCGGCGCAGCGATCGGCGGAGGAGCTTTGGTCCATGTTGGAAGAGGATCCGGCGACCAACGCCCTCGCCTGCGAACTGCCGGACACCGTACAGCGTAAATTCAAACAGGCGGAATCCGGCAGGCAGGCTGCTCTTGTTTTGCAGGACGTTTGGAACAACCCGGCCGACGCTCCATTTCTCATGCTCGAATACTTCCCAAGGCTGGCCGCTCAGCGTCAGCGCGAGTGGAACCGCTTCCTGCGGGACGTCGATCGCTATCGCAACAGCCCTCCCCAGTCGGAAAGTCAGAAGTTGCCTCGATTCATTTATCGAGCCAGGGTTCTCGACAGTGAGCCGGACTCCCATGGCAGGATGAACATCCGCATCCACAGCCCCCACGAATACCGGTACCGTACCATCCCGGCCAGGCTGCTGGCGGAACGCGGTTTGGATTTTCGTTACGCCCAGTTCACCGTCTCGATGTTCGAAGACGGTTCAACCCGCCTGCAATCCTTGGATCCGGATGAAGAGATTTGGGCCTCTCTGGTAAAGACGTTTGAACTGGACGAGGTCTCGGGCGGAGGCAGCGTCTAAAGTTGACCCCGTCAGCGCCTGTGCTTACGGTCCACTGTTTCGACGTGGGCCAGGGCGAGTCCCTGGCGATCGAGGGTCCCGCCGGTGAACTGGCCATCGTCGATTTCTTCTGGGATCCCGACTCCCGGAAAGAACACCCGCTAGCCCGCATCCTCGAGGATCGACGCGCGCAGGGCTTCCGTGACGTGGACATACTCTGCATCACCCATCCCGACATCGATCACTACGCCGGGCTCGCCGCGTTCCTGCAGAAGCCGCCGCCACCAGCGACCCGAGCGATAAGAAACGAGCACACCGCTTTGCCGAACTCGGCAGTCTCGCCAATTTGATTGACAAACCCGGCCGCAGATACGCCATCGGTTTCTTTGAACTTGCCCAATGGAAAGGCCAGGTTTCGGTAAGACACATCGGCGTCTCACCAGAGGTCGCCGCCAATCACTTGAGCAAGCTCTTGCGGACTCTTCGGATCGAAGGCCGGCTGCCGGAGCCCGAGGTGAATCCGATGTCGGTCCTGTTGTGGATTCATGCCCCCGCGTTTCAAGTACTGCTCACCGGCGACGCCACCCGCGTGGCTTTGGACAGTGCGCTTTCCGACTACCAGAAAGGCATCCAGGGTCTCACTGGCCACGCCGTCGACATCGACCTGATCAAGGCACCCCATCACTTCTTCTTCTCCTTTGGCCATGACAATCCTCACGGCCACCCAACTCCGTCTGCCTTGGCCTCGCTCAACGGTATCGCCAGTCCGAACCGGCGTCACTGCACCCAGGCATGCAGGCACGGGTTCACTATTGACGGCCCGCCGCCCCCTGGCGCAGACGGGCACTTTGATCTGGATCTCGCCGATTTGAACGGCCCTCTGAAACTACAATCCAGCCAAACCCTTCCGGCCGGCGTCTACCATGGCAACCTTTGCTTCCATCTCTTTGCCGACGGCCACGTCGAATCGCGCCACCAATATCCCACCCCAAACCCAGCCTGCGCGCACCACCGCCCGGCATCCGGCGCTTGAGTCATCCGCTAAAGCGCGAACTGATCCCCCTCGCTGCCCTTCCCGCTCCGCCGCGTCTCCCCGCCCGTCTCCGCCAGAAGCTGGTGTAGCCGCCCCTGCAACTCATCCACCAGCGGCTTCCGATCCGCCGGAACGTTCATCGAAATCCGTCCCCGCTGATAATAAATCCGCACATCCCGCAAAATGTTATTCATCTGCGCCGGATCCGCCTGAATGTCATACAACTCAGAAATGTCCCAAACTCCCTGATACTGCATAAAACTCCAACGATCCGTCCGCAGCCCCGTAATCGTCGGCGTGTAAGGGAAATCCTGCTCCCACTCGTACTCGTAAACAAAATCCTTGCGCCAATCCGTCTTCTTGCCCTGGATCAACGGCATCAGTGACCGTCCATGCATCTGCGCCGGCGGCTTCACACCCGCCGCGTCCAGCAGCGTCGGCCCGATATCGAGATTCAACGCCATCTCCTCCACCGCCCGATTCCCCGTCAGATCCGGACAATGCGCGATCAACGGGACCCGCATGGACTCCTCGTACATCGCCCGCTTGTCCACCAACCCGTGCTCGCCCCACAAATACCCGTTGTCGCCCATGTAGATCACCAGCGTGTCATTCAACAGCCGGCTCTCTTCCAGTTGATTCAAAACCGCCCCCACGCTATCGTCCACCGAAATCAAAGAACGGCAATAATTCCGATACCCCTCGTCGAAAGTCATGCTGTGGCCCAGCATTCCGTCCACCCCATGCCGCGAGTACCGCCGCCGCTTCACCCATTCCGGCAAATGCTGATAGTACTCTTCCCGATACGTCATTGATGCCGGCTTCGGCACATCCATCCCTGAAAACAAATTCGCGTGCTTCGGATGCGGCTGGAACGGCGAGTGCACCGCCTTGTGCGAAAGATACAAACAAAACGGCCGCGACGCATTATCCCGGATAAACCGGTTTGACTCG
>JBGSME010000554.1:0-8832 GCA_041740335.1 Bryobacteraceae bacterium
AGAGACCGAGCACCATGTCCTGCGACGGCACCGCGATGGGAGCGCCGTGCGCCGGCGACAGGATGTTGTTCGACGCCAGCATCAAAACGTTGGCTTCGATCTGCGCTTCCGGCGACAGGGGTACGTGGACGGCCATCTGGTCGCCGTCAAAGTCGGCGTTGAAGGCGGTGCAAACGAGCGGATGGATCCGGAGCGCCTTGCCTTCGACGAGGACGGGCTCAAAAGCCTGAATACCAAGCCGGTGGAGGGTGGGAGCGCGATTGAGCAGGATCGGGTGATCCTTGATCACTTCTTCGAGGATGTCCCAAACGACGGGGTCCTGCTGCTCGACGAGTTCCTTGGCCTGTTTGATGGTGGTGCAATGGCCGCGCTGTTCGAGCCGGTGATAGATGAACGGCTTGAAGAGCTCAAGGGCCATTTTCTTGGGCAGGCCGGCCTGATGCAGTTTCAGTTCCGGACCGACGACGATGACCGAGCGGCCGGAGTAATCGACGCGCTTGCCGAGCAGGTTCTGGCGGAAGCGGCCCTGCTTGCCTTTGAGGGTATCGGAAAGCGACTTCAACGGGCGGTTGTTTGCGCCGCGAAGAACGCGGCCGCGGCGGCCGTTGTCAAACAGCGCATCGACGGCTTCCTGGAGCATGCGTTTTTCGTTGCGCACGATCACGTCGGGAGCGTGGAGTTCAATGAGTTTCTTCAACCGGTTGTTGCGGTTGATGACGCGGCGATAAAGGTCATTGAGATCGGAGGTGGCAAACCGGCCGCCATCGAGCGGCACCAGCGGACGCAGTTCCGGAGGGATCACCGGGAGCACGTCGAGAATCATCCACTGCGGCTTGTTGCCGGACTTGCGGAAGCTCTCGGCGACGCGCAGCCGTTTGGCGAATTTCAGCTTTTTCTGCTGGGACTGCTCGGTCTTCATCCGTTCGCGGATTTCGATCGAGAGCGCTTCGACGTCGATCTTCTTAAGCAGCTCCTTGATGCCTTCGGCGCCCATCATGGCCACGTATTGGCCGCGGAATTGCTCGTCGAGCGCGCGTTTGCGCTCGTCGGTCATCACTTCGCCGCGAGTGAGTTCGGCTACTTCGCCCGGATCGACGACGACGTAGGCTTCGAAATAAAGCACTCTTTCGAGATCGCGGAGAGTGATGTCGAGCAGGTAGCCGATGCGGGAGGGGAGCCCCTTGAAGAACCATACGTGTGAACACGGGCTGGCCAACTCGACGTGGCCGAGGCGCTCGCGGCGAACACGGGTAAGGGTTACTTCAACACCGCACTTGTCGCAGATCACACCGCGGTGCTTCATGCGTTTGTACTTGCCGCAGAGGCATTCCCAGTCGGCAATCGGTCCAAAAATGCGGGCGCAGAACAATCCGTCGCGTTCGGGTTTGAACGTCCGGTAGTTGATCGTTTCCGGCTTGGTGACCTCGCCGTGGGACCAGCTGCGGATCTTTTCCGGCGAAGCCAGCGAAATGCGGATCGAATCGAAGTCGGCGATCAGATTGGAACGATCATAGGGGGAAGACCGGTACATATTGTTCTCCTAATCCTTCTGGCTCGAATGTCTGGGGTCGAGCCGGTTTTCCACGGTTAGTCCGCCGCGAGCGCGGTATCCACGCCCTCGACCTCGCTCTTGATCAGTTCCACATCCAGGCAAAGGGACTGCAATTCGCGGATGAGAACGTTGAACGATTCCGGCACGCCGGGTTCGGCGGCCGCCTCGCCTTTTACAATGGCCTCGTAGATTTTCGCGCGTCCGAACACGTCGTCGGACTTGGCGGTCAACAGCTCCTGGAGGATATAGGCGGCTCCGTAGGCCTCGAGCGCCCAAACTTCCATTTCGCCGAAGCGCTGTCCGCCGAACTGAGCTTTTCCGCCCAGCGGCTGCTGGGTGATGAGCGAATAGGGTCCGATCGAGCGCGCGTGGATCTTGTCGTCGACCAAGTGGGACAGCTTCAACATGTAGATGTAACCGACCGTGACGGGCTGCTCGAAGGCGAGGCCGCTCATACCGTCATAGAGGGTGATCTTGCCCGAGGTGGGAAGATTGGCCTTGGTCAATTGATCTTTGATGTCGGTTTCGGTAGCGCCATCAAACACCGGGGTGGCGAAATTCAAGCCCAGCGCCTGCGCCGCCCAGCCAAGATGCGTTTCGAGGATCTGACCGACGTTCATGCGCGAAGGTACACCGAGCGGATTCAAAACGATTTCCACCGGTGTGCCGTCGGGCATATACGGCATGTCCTCTTCGGGCACGGTGCGGGCGATGACGCCCTTGTTGCCGTGCCGGCCGGCCATCTTGTCGCCAACGGAAAGCTTGCGCTTCATGGCGACGTAGACCTTCACCAGCTTGATGACGCCGGGCGGCAGTTCGTCGCCCTTCTTCAACTTCGCGATCCGTTCTTCGGTGATCTTTTCGAGCACCGCGATCTGCCGCGAGGTCATTTCCTCGATTTCGTCGATCTGCTCATTGAGGCGCGGATTCCGGTCTTTCAGGCGCATGCGCTTCAGGTCGCGGCCGCGCAGCCTTTCCACCACTTCCCGGTCAATGGGATCGCCCTTGGAAATGAGCTTGCGGTTGGTCTTTTCGTCGTGCAGATCGGCTTGCAGTTCCTGACCGTCGAGCAACGCCAGCAGGCGCTTTGACCGCTCATCGTTGAGAATGCGTTTCTCGTCTTCGAGGTTCCGGTGCAGGCGTTCGACCTGCTGCTCCTGGATCCAGCGCGAGCGCTCGTCGAGTTCCGCGCCTTTGCGCGAGAAAACCTTGCAATCGACGATGGTGCCTTCGATTCCCGGGGGGCAATAGAGCGAGGCGTCTTTGACGTCGCCGGCTTTTTCACCGAAAATCGCCCGCAGCAGTTTTTCTTCCGGCGTCAGTTGGGTTTCGCCCTTCGGGGTGACTTTACCGACGAGAATGTCGCCGGGCTTCACGCTGGCGCCGATCCGGATGATGCCGCTCTCGTCAAGGTTTTTGAGGAAGGACTCGGCGATGTTCGGAATATCGCGCGTCACTTCTTCCGGACCGAGCTTGGTGTCGCGTCCCTCGATTTCGAACTCTTCGATATGGATCGAGGTGTAGTAGTCTTCCTTGACCAGCTTTTCGCTGACCACGATCGCATCCTCGAAGTTGTAGCCGCGCCAGGGCATGAAGGCGACCAGGACGTTGCGGCCGAGCGCGAGTTCGCCGTGATCGGTACAGGGGCCGTCGGCGAGCACGTCGCCCTTTTTCACCCGTTGGCCCACCATCACCACCGGCTTCTGGTTGATGCAGGTGTTCTGGTTGCTGCGCTTGAACTTCGTCATCTGGTAGATGTCGGCGCCGACTTCGCGCGACATCTGCCCTTCGTGCATGCTGCTCTCGACGCGCACGATAATCCGCTCGGAGTCCACCGAATCGACGATCCCAGCGCGGCGGCAGATCACAACCGCGCCGGAATCGCGGGCGGTGACATTCTCCATGCCGGTGCCGACAAACGGCGCTTCGGCCCGCAATAGGGGCACAGCCTGGCGCTGCATGTTCGATCCCATGAGTGCGCGGTTGGCGTCATCGTTCTCAAGGAACGGGATCAGCGAAGCGGCCACCGAGACGAGCTGTTTCGGGCTCACGTCCATGAATTCCACTTCGTCGCGGGTCTTCAGAACGAAATTGCCGGCTTGGCGGGCGTTCACCAGATCCTTGACGATCCTGCCGTTTTCGTCGAGTTCCACGTTGGCCTGAGCAATGATGTACTTATCTTCTTCCCAAGCCGACAGGTACTCGCAGTGCGCCTCATCCTCGACGCCGTGCTTACCTTTCGCCACCAGGTCGCTATTCACCTTGTCCAACGCGTCGCGCTGCAACACGTCGCCGACCTTGAGATTACTGTCGCCCGGATTGAGCACGCGGACTTCGTCGGTGAGCGATCCGTCGACGATGCGCCGGTACGGACTTTCGATAAAGCCGTACTCGTTGATCCGAGCAAAGCAGGAAAGCGACGAAATCAGGCCGATGTTCGGGCCTTCCGGCGTCTCAATGGGGCAGATGCGTCCGTAGTGGGTGGGATGCACATCGCGGACTTCGAATCCGGCTCGTTCGCGCGACAGGCCGCCTGGTCCAAGAGCCGAAAGACGCCGCTTGTGCGTGATCTCCGACAACGGATTGGTCTGATCCATGAACTGCGATAGCTGGCTCGATCCGAAGAATTCACGGATGGCCGCCATCACCGGCTTGGCGTTCACCAGGTCGTGCGGCATGGCCGTCGACATCTCCTGGTATACCGACATCTTTTCCTTAATGGCGCGCTCCATGCGCACCAGACCGATGCGGAACTGATTCTCGAGCAGTTCGCCAACGGCGCGCACGCGGCGATTCCCCAGATGGTCGATGTCGTCCACGCGGTGCTGGGAATCCGGCTGGCCGGCATACCGGCGCAACTTCAGCAGATACGTGATCGTCTGGATGAAGTCATCCTGATCGAGCGTCCGGCGGTCCAACGGTGTGGCGTCGGCGCGGTCATGAAGTTTGATATTGAACTTCATCCGGCCGACACGCGAGAAGTCGTATTTGCGGGAATCGAAGAACATGCCCTGGAACAGCGAGTTCGCCGTATCGAGAGTCGGCGGGTCGCCGGGCCGGAGCTTCCGGTAGATCTCGAGGAGGGCGTCGTTCTGCGCCTTCACCGCATCCTTGCGCAGGGTGGCGGAAATGATGTTGCCGACGTCGTCCCGCTCCGGGAAGAAGATATCGAAATTGCCGATGCCGGCATCGAGGATGCGAGCGACTCCGGCCGCGGTGAGTTCCTGGTTTGCCTCCACCAGAATCTCGCCGGTCTCCATGTCGATCACGTCGGAGGCGATAAAAGCGCCTTCGAGATCGTTCGGGGCCACCTCCACATGCTCCACCTTTGCCTTCATCATGTCGCGGTAGACGGAGTTGGTGATCTTCCGGCCCTGAGGCACCACGGTCTCGCCGCCCTTGGTCACCGCGTGGGAAAGCTTCAGGCCGATCAAGGGGTCACTCGGCAGATGCTGTGACTTGTCCCTTTCGATGGGCCGGGGCGCGAGCTTCCACATGAGCTTCGAATTCTTCACCTGGATCTCGCGAACCTGGTAGAAGGCGCGGATGATTTCCGAGTCGGTTTTCAATCCCAGCGCGCGGAGGAAAACGGTCCCGTAGAATTTGCGCTTCCGGTCAATACGGACGTAGAGAAGATTTTTCGCGTCGTACTCGAACTCGACCCACGATCCGCGATAAGGAATGATCTTGCCGAGATAGTAGCCCTGCGCCGAGATGCGCTCGAAGAACACACCCGGGGAGCGGTGCAACTGGCTGACAATCACGCGCTCGGTGCCATTGATGATGAACGTCCCGTTGTTGGTCATCAAGGGGATTTCGCCGAAGAAAACCTCTTGCTCCTTGATGTCGCGGACCGTCTTGTTCCCGGTCTCGGCATCCTTGTCGTAGACCGTGAGCCGAATGGTCACCTTGAGCGGCGCAGCGTAGGTCATCCCGCGCTCTTCGCACTCCGGCACGTCGTACTTCAGCTGGAGCCCGGCCGGATCGCCGCAACGGTTGCAGAAAGTGACGATGTTGCGATTAAAGGTTCCGCACTTGCTGCAAAGAACCTCGCCGGAATGAAACGGGTCCGTTTGAATGGAGGCTCCGCAGGAGCGGCAGGTGGAGCGGAGGTGGTGCAGCCCCTTGAGGGATCCGCACTTGCATTCCCAGTTGCCGATCGAATAGTCCACGAAGTCCAATTGCGACAATCCGCGGAAATCAGTGATCGGAAAGATGGAGGCGAAAACGCTTTGAAGTCCGCCGTCTTCCCTCTCATTGGGCAACAGGTCCATTTGGAGGAAGCGTTCGTAGGACTTCTTCTGAACCTCGATCAGATTCGGAATCGGAATCGTCGTTTTGATCTTTGAGAAGTCGGCCCGCTTACGGGCACCAGTCGAAGGATTCTGCATTCGCCACTCCTATGTTTGCTGGCCGAAACGCCTGGCCGGCTACCGCATCATCGAGCAAGGACAAACCCCGGGGCCGCGGACCCAAGGGAAAAGGGACAATACTTCGCCCCGGAACGTCCCCGAACCCATCAAAAAGGAGGGTGGGGACCGGAACAGGACCACGTACGAAGACACGCAGCACCGGAAGAGACACTTCGCGTAAAGGAAGGATGGAAAACAGACGATGGATGCCAACAGGCGGTTGGTACCGCTTTTTGTGCCAGGTTAGATTCTCTCACGCGCGCAAGATCCGAAGTGTCGTGCCGGACGTAGTACAACCGTAATTTATCAAATCAAGAGGCCTGCCGTCAAATGGTACCGCCCCCTCAACCGCGGGATGGCGGTTGGGGGGGCCGTATGATCCAGATATGATGCGGGGCCGATCTATTTCACTTCCACCGTAGCGCCGGCATCGGTGAACTTCTTTTTGATGGTCTCGGCCTCGTCTTTGGTCACGCCTTCCTTGATGGGCTTGGGTGCGCCGTCGACGAGATCTTTCGCTTCCTTTAGGCCGAGGCTCGTTACTTCGCGAACGGCCTTGATCACGTTGATCTTGTTGGCGCCGACGCCGGTGAGAACAACCGTGAACTCGGTCTGCTCTTCGGCAGCCGGAGCAGCCGCGCCGCCACCGGCAGCCGGAGCAGCCACGGCTACTGCCGCTGCCGCCGAAACGCCGAGCTTCTCCTCGAGCATCTTCACCAGTTGAGACGCCTCGAGCAGCGTCAAACCCTGAATATTTTCCGCAATCGCTTGAATGTCAGCCATCTCTTTGTGACTCCTAACCTCGTTGTAATTCCCGATGCCGCCGGGCTACCCGGAATCGCTTCCGGTCCGCCTAAGCGGAAAACTTATTCTCCTTGACGCCCTGATCGACGACGATGGCCAGATTTCGGCCAACGCCGCTGAGCGCCGTCACCAACCGCTGCGCCGGAGCGTTGATCACGTACAGCAGTTGCGCATAGATCTCTTCTTTCGAAGGCATCGACGCCAGTGCTTCGATCGACTTGACGTCGAAGGCTGTCCCTTCGACCAAACCAGCCTTAAAAGTAAAGGCGGGATTTTCCTTGGCGTACTTCGTCAGAGCTTTCGCCAAGGCCACCGGATCGTCGCTGGTGAAAGCGATCGAGGTCATGCCGACCAGTCCGGCAACCACTTTCTCCGCCGGTGTGCCTGCGCTGGCCTTTTCGGCTAGCGTGTTTTTGACCACCTGGTAGTTGCCGCCAGCCTGCCGAACCACTTTACGAAGTTCGAAATCCTGGGAAACGGTCAGCTTTTCGAATCCGGTCACGAACACATGAGGCGTGTTCTGTAAGAGCTCCCGGAGCGTGTCTACCTGTTCTTGTTTTTGCGTTCGAGTCTTCATCGTCTGCGCTCCGTTACTGCCCCTTGACGGTGACGTTGAACTCAGTCACGTCCAGCGCCACTCCCGGGCCCATGGAAGAACACACCGTTACGCTCTTCACATATTTACCCTTGGCCGCGGAGGGCTTGGCCCGGACGACCGCCGAGATGAGGGTTTGGGCGTTCTCGATCAATTGGTCGATCGGGAAACTCATCTTTCCGAGCGGGGCGTGAATCACACCGGTCTTGTCCACGCGGAACTCCACTTTGCCGACCTTGGCCTCGCGGACCGCCTTGGCCACATCGACGGTTACGGTGCCGGTTTTCGGATTCGGCATCAAGCCGCGCGGACCGAGAATCTTTCCAAGTTTCGCCATCGAACGCATCATATCCGGAGTGGCGACAATGGTCTCATAGTCGGTCCAGCTCTCCTGCTGAATCTTCTGAACCATATCTTCGCCGCCCACGAAATCGGCACCGGCCTCTTCGGCTTCCTTTATTTTGTCGGGGCCTACGACGGCCAGCACGCGCACCGCGCGGCCGAGCCCGTTCGGCAGGACGACCGTACCGCGGACCATCTGGTCGGCATGTTTGGGATCCACACCGAGGCGCATATGAACCTCGAGGCTTTCGTCGAATTTGGCGAACTTGATTTTCTGCACCAACGGGATCGCGTCTTGAAGCGAATAGGGCTTTGCCTCAACTTGTAGAGCGGCCGCAGTGTACTTCTTACCGGATTTTCGAGCCATGTTTTTGACTGGTCCAAGCGGCGGCACTCACGGGACGAACCCGGCACCGCCTCCCAAGTTAGATTTGAGGACGAAACGTCCAGCAGCGCCAAGCGCTACCGAACGAAACTATGAGTATACCAAACTCCCGGGCGAATGCAACCTCGATCACCCACACCGGAGGCCCCTTCCGCTAAAGAACGCCCCCTTTCGGTCGAAACGAGGATTTAGGGCGAGCCCTCGACAAAGTGACCATACCATGCTGACCGCCATTCACGATCGTCTGGACCGATGCTCCAGCCTGCCGACGCTGCCGTCGGTGGCGATGCGTATTCTCGAGTTATGCCAACTGGACCAGTTGGACCTGACGGAAATCGCCACTGTCATCGGGCGGGATCCGGCGCTGGCTACCAAGCTGCTCCGCACCGCGAATTCACCGATGTTTGCGCTTCGCCGGGAGGCCACGTCGATCATTCACGCCGTCAATTTGCTGGGTGTAAGCGCGGTGCGGACGATGGTACTATCATTTTCCCTGGCGCGGGAGTGTGACACGAGGGGTCGGCCGGGTTTGGCTGGGTATTGGCGCCGGTCGCTGCTGTCGGCGCTGGCTGCGCGTGAAATCAGCCGCGGGTGCGGAGTGAACTGCGAGGAGGCGTTTCTCGCGAGTCTGCTGCAGGACATCGGGATGCTCGCGTTTTCGCGCACGCTGGATAAGCAGTATGACTCGATTCTCGCCGCGGCCCGAAACGATCACGATCGCCTGATTGAAGAGGAGCGGAAG
>JBGSME010000555.1:0-2927 GCA_041740335.1 Bryobacteraceae bacterium
AACGCCGCCGTCAGCGGCGGCAACGCCGCGCGCCCCTTCGCATCGATCACCGGGCGCCGCATTGCCATCCCCATGTGGGACAGCTACCTCAATGCGAACTACCATTCGCTGCAGGTGGCGGTGAACCGCGCGGTCGCTAACGGCCTCATGCTCAAAGGCGCCTACACCTTCGGCAAAGCGATCAACATGACCGACGACGACGGCTGGGCCGGCGTCACCTGGAACTCACCTGAAGTCTTCGGGCGCAACCGTGCCCGCGCCGGGTACGATCAGACCCACATCTTCCAGATGGGTTTCGTCTACGATCTCCCGGTCGGCAGAGGAAAGAAGTTCGATGTCGGCTCGATCGCCAACTACGCGATCGGCGGCTGGCAGGTGAGCGGTGTCATGGCGGCCTTTACCGGCCGTCCGTTTACCGTCGGCGCCAGCGGCGCTTCTCTTAACGCCGCCGGTAACGGCCAGACAGCGGATCAGGTCAAGACCTCGGTCACGAAGCTCGGCGGCATCGGTCGCGGCACCCCCTACTACGATCCCACCTCGTTCGCCCCGGTCACCGCTGCCCGCTTTGGTACCAGCGGCCGCAACATCCTGAATCCTCCTGGCGTCCGCAATCTGGACCTCAGCCTCGCCAAGAGCTTCAAGATCGGCGAAAAAGTGAACTCGCAGTTCCGCGCAGAGTTCTTCAACTTCACGAACACACCTCAGTTCGGCACGCCCACCACCAGCGTGGCCAGTGTGAACTTCATGCAGATCACTGGCGCTTCCGGCGACCGTCAGATCCGCTTCGGTTTGCGCTTCTCCTTCTGAGCGCGGACCCCGTGCCCTTAGACATGCGGCCCCGCTCACCGGCGGGGCCGCTTCCTATTTCACTTGCGAGCAACGATCGAGCCGCGATACATTCCCATTCCACACGAGAAGCGCAGCACGTTTTCCGGTAGAGGCGGCAGTTCCACAACAGCTACGCCGCCCAACGGAACTTCCACCGAACGATTGAGGGTAGGAAACACGATCCGGCTGCCGCAATTGGGCGCGCTGTCACGTTCGATTGCGAGCACCAGCGGTTCGCCTGCTTCAACCCGGATCTCGGCTGGAGTGAATCCGTCACGTCCAACATGCAGACGAACCGCGTTTCGAGGTACGGCGATGCGCGCCGCCGCCCCCACCACCTGGTCATTCACGTCGATCAGAAACGGAATGGTGATCACCCGGCCGTTGCGCTGCATTTGCGCCCACAGCTTATAGGACCCTGATTTCGGAAAACTCGTGATCGTCCGGATCACGCTCGGAACCGGGCCTGCTGTATCGGTGACGCCGTGGATATGCAAATCGGCCACCGGCGCTCCAAGCGCCGGCTCGTCCACCGGATGAGCGTGGATAAAGACACTCTGCTCGCGATCCACAATTACGAAATGCGCCCACGCGCCGAGAAAGGGTTCCATCCCGGCGGGCGGGCCGCCCGATGCCGCATCCCGAAGCGCAAAGTTCAGCTCTACATCTTCTCCCGCACGCACAACCAACGGCATTGCGATGTCGAGCCCGATCCCCGTGTTCCCCGGCTCGGACTCGCGGAGCGGCGCATCGCCTTCCGCCACTTCAATCGCGAAACTCTCAATTTGTTGCGGTGAACCTGGAGGCGTGAAGTCGGCGTACACGCGATACCGGCCGGCCCGCACAAATGAATGGCTCACGTCAAACCGGTCCGCCGCGGTCAACTCCGGATGAATATGCTCGAACGTGGAGAGATCCTCGGAAATCACCAGAACGTGGATCGGCTTTTCGTGCACGTGTTCCGGATGGCGAACCTGGTCTCCGATCTCGAAGCTCAGCACAGCCGGCACGCCCGCTTCGATTTGCCGCGGCGCACGAAGCGCTACTTTTGCCCGGCTGTACCTTACGGGTAGCGCGGGCTCCAACGGAACGCGGCCGTAGTAGCGATGCGCGAGCAGATACGGAAACGCCGGCGCACCGCCGGAATCCGTCGCCAGGAAATACGCGTAGGTTCCCCGCGGATACTCTGGTGTGACTGAGAATCGCCCGTTATACTCATCGAGGTCGCCGGCGCCGGGAGCGAACTCATAATCTTCGGCGAAGGTTCCCGCCGGGTGTCGCTCGCTCACTTCCGGACCGCATTGGCCCGGCGTCAGCCGTGTTCCGCCGGGCCATGTACATCGATCGGAAATCGCGCGCAACCGGTAGCTCGAACGCATTCGCCGCAGCCCTCCGGGACCGTTCGCCCATGGGCCGTACACCGGATATCCGTCGAGCGCGAACCCGAGGATCGGTGAATGCCGGCTAGAATCTTCGATCAGATTCCGCAACAGCCCGCGCGTTTCCCCGCGCGCCGCGGCTACCAGATCGTAGTGCCAGAGATTACGTCCCTGGTAGGAGGCCGCTTCGAACTGGTTATAGATCGGCACGCCGTTGACGAATGCGCCGATCGCGCCGGCCGGAAGACTCGCTTTGCGGCCCGCCTCCGGCTCCGGATGCCGCGGGATTCTGAATTCTAGGGAACGCGCCCCGCCGGGAGGCTTCGGGGGATTGCCCAGCGGCCCGAGGTCCAGCAGCGAAATGCCGGCCGAACGGACCAGAACCGCGTCTTCGCCAACCGCAACCGAATGTACCTCCGGCAATATGCGGGCGAGCGCGGAACTGGCGCCCGCAACCGCCTTGGGGTTGACCATCCACACGTGGCGCACGGGCTCACCCGCGCCCGCGTAGCAGACCACGGCCCACGCCGCGAGACTAGCGAATCGTGACATAGACGGAGTTCGACCGTACGCCGCCGGCCGTGATCACCACATCGGCGCGGCCCCTGCCCGCGAGCGATCGCGGCAGCGCGATGTTGTACTGATCGAGCCCGGCGTAGGTGCCTTGCGGTCCGGCGAAAGCCACCGTCGCAGCCGATCCACCCACCGTCGCCGTCACCG
>JBGSME010000556.1:0-5619 GCA_041740335.1 Bryobacteraceae bacterium
CTCTCTCCTCCTCCCCAACCAATCCCGCATCGTCGGCCTCCCCGGCAACGAATCCACCATTCGCGGCTTCTCCGCCGTATCGCTTCTCCTCATCGACGAAGCCTCGCGCGTCCCGGACGCCCTCTACCTCGCCCTCCGCCCTTCCATCGCCACCTCTCCCGGCGCCGCCATCTGGCTCATGTCCACCCCCAACGGCAAACGCGGCTTCTTCTACGACACCTGGACCGGCTCTGCCCACTTCGACGAAAACACTCCAAACGACAACTGGACGCGAGTCACCGTGAAAGCCACCGACTGCCCGCGCATCGCCACAACATTCCTCGACGAAGAGCGCACCACCCTCGGCGACCAGTGGTTCCGCCAGGAATACCTCTGCGAATTCATCGAAGACGAGCAGTCCCTCTTCCGTCAGGATGATCTCCTCGCGCTCCTCTCTGACGACGTCCAACCCCTCTTCCCCGAGAAATCCCTCCTCAAGCCAGGCAGAAGCCACTAACATGGCCAAGGCGCGGCTCCACCCACTCACTTTGCCGCACGCGCCCGCGCCCACAACGTCCGGAAGCCCACAACCCCGCGACACCCGGGTTTCCGCAATGCTGTATCCTGAAAAATACCCCAAAGGCCGACACGCCAGAGAAGGAGAACGTGATCCCATGCCAATCGACAATCCATCCCGCCGCAACATCCTGAAGGCGGCCGTCACCGCCGCGCCCGCCGTGATGCCGGCGCTCGCCGCCAGCGACCAGGTCACCGTCGGAATGATCGGTGTCGGAAGCCGCGGCAACTACCTCACGGAACGCCTCTTTGTCGGCAGCGGAGCCATGGTGAAGGTCCTCGCCACCTGCGATACCTATGAAGGCCATCGCGCCCGATCCAAGGACCGCATTCAGACCATGGGCGGCAACACCCCAACCACCCACATCGACTATCGCGAGATCCTCGCCAACAAAGACATTAATACTGTCGTAATCGCCACCCCCGAGCACCTGCATCACGATATGACCATCGCCGCCCTCAAGGCGGGCAAGAACGTCTATATTGAAAAACCGCTCGCGCACACCATCGAAGAAGGCGAAGAGATCCTCAAAGCAGCCAAGGCAGCCGGCAAAAAGGTGCAGGTCGGCACCCAGAACCGCAGCAATTCCCTCTACGGAATGGCGCGGCAGATGATCCAGCAGGGCATGATCGGCGACTGTCACTACGTCCGCGCCTTCTGGTATCGCAACTCGCTGCCCACCGGCGCCGCGGCTTGGCGGTACACCATCCCCAAGGACGCCAATCCCCAGAATACAGACTGGCAGAAGTTCCTCGGCAGCGCCGCCAAGCGGGATTTTAACCCCGAGCGCTACTATCAGTGGCGTCTCTATTGGGATTACTCCGGCGGCATCTCCACAGATCTGCTCGTGCATCAGACCGATATCACGAATTTCGTGCTCGGCAAGACCGTACCTCACACCTGCATGTCCTCCGGCGGCATCTACCGCTGGACCGGCGCCAACGACGATCGCGAAGTGCCCGACACCATGAGCGCCATTTACGAGTACAGCGACAAGTTCCATCTGAACTATAGCTGTTACTTCGGCAACGATAACTTCGGCTACGGCGAGAACTTCTGCGGTAACGACGGCACCATCGAAGTGCTCAATCGCCAGATCCTCAGCTACACGCCCCAGAAACACGCCAAGGGCCGCCAGCCCACCCGCATCGAACTGCCCGGCAACGACAACCTCGCCGTGGAAGCTCATCTGCGCAACCTGATTCTGGCCGTGCAGGGCAAAGCCGAACTCGTCGCTCCCGTGGAGGTCGGCCAGCAAGCCGCCATTTCCGGACACATGGCCACCCTGTCGCTCCGCAACGGTAAGAAGATCGTTTGGGACGACGGCGCGCGCAAGTATAGCTTTGTGTAAGTAGTAACTTCTCAGGGGATTCGACAAATGAGTAATGGACTAAGTATCCGTGCGGATGCACGGCTCGATCTGATTTCAATTGGCGCGCTGGTTCACCGGTTGGACCCCGGCGTGATTCCGTTCCGCAAAGCGCACGAGTGCCAGATCCACGTAAGCGGCGGCGAGTTCAACGTCGCGGCCAACCTCGCCGATTGCTTCGGCCTCCGGACCGGGGTTGTTTCCGCCATGTCGAACTACCCCATCGGCGACCTGATTGCCGAGCGCGTCAAAGCGATGGGTGTTACTCCCTTCTACAAGCGCTTCGAACACAACGGCGTCAACGGCCCCAACATGGCCGCCGTCTACAGCGATCGCGGACTCGGTGTCCGCGCGCCCGTCGTCTTCTACAACCGCTGCAACGAAGCCGCCGCGCTCCTCAAACCCGGCGACTTCAATTGGGACGAGATCTACGCCGGCGGCGTGAAATGGGTCCACTCCGGCGGCATTTTCGCCGCGCTCTCCCCCACCACGTCAGACGTCATCATCGAAGGCATGCAAGCCGCAAAGGCCCAGGGCGGCGTCTGCTCGCTCGATCTCAACTATCGCGCCAAGCTCTGGAAGATTTCCGGCGGTGAAGAGCGCGCCCAAAGCCAGATCGCCCGGATCATGGAAAACGTCGACGTGCTGGTCGGCAACGAAGAGGATCTCCAGAAAGGCCTCGGCGTTCCCGGCCCCGAGGTTGCCGCCAAGTCCAAGCTCGACCCCAGCGCGTTCTTCGGCATGATCGATCGAGTCGTCGAAAAATTCCCGAATGTCAAGATCGTCGCCACTACGCTCCGCGAGGTCCACACCACCAATCGGCATAGCTGGAGCGCGGTCGCCTGGATCAACGGCAAGACCCATGTTGCCCCAACCTGCGAGTTGGACGTGTTTGACCGCGTCGGCGGCGGCGACGGCTTCGCGGCCGGCTTCTTCTACGGGCTCATGTCCGGAGCCTCGCCGGAAGACGCCGTCAAACTGGGCTGGGCGCACGGGGCGCTGCTGACCACGTTCCCCGGCGACACCACCATGGCGACCATCGACGAAGTGAAGGCGTTCGCCCAGGGCGGGTCCGCTCGCATTCAGCGGTAAGCGCACAGCGGATTTCGTTGCGGCCTTGTTACGAAACTATATCAGTTACAATAATTTTCGTTGCTGGATATCTGAATCACCTGGAAACAGTAATAAATCGCGCCGCTAGCGTTGAAAAACTCAGGACCGAAATGTTACCGTGCCATGGTGACACGAATTATATGGCAGTTCCTTGGCGGCCTAGCTCTGTCCGCATCCGTTGTCTATTCCCAGGATCCTAAGTTAACGCGCTTAGGGACGTTCAAGTCGGGCGCGTTCGATACAACATCAGCGGAGGTCGTAGCGCACGACGCGCGGACACAGCGGCTGTTCATCGTGAACGGCGGATCACGGGTGATCGATGTAGTCGACGTGCGGAACCCGGCGCAGATGAGTCTGGTGATGCAGCTTCCGATTCCAGCCGAGCATGGGTATTCGCCCAATAGCGTGGCGGTGAGCAACGGGATCGTCGCGGTGGCCGCCGAGCAGCGGGTGAAACAGGAGCCCGGATCCGCCCTATTCTTCGATACAGATGGAAAGTTCTTGAAGGCCGTGACGGTCGGGGCGCTGCCGGATATGATCACCTTCACCCCCGATGGCAAGAAGGTGCTGGTAGCCAACGAGGGCGAGCCGAACGACACCTACTCCGTAGATCCGGAAGGTAGCGTCAGCATCATCGACATCAGCGGCGGCGTTGCACAACTGACCCAAGCCAACGTGAAAACGGCCGGCTTTGGGGCGTTCACCCTCGCCTCACTCGAACCCGGAGTGCGGATCTTCGGGCCAAACGCCAGCGTGGCGCAGGACCTGGAGCCGGAGTACATTACCGTGTCTCCGGATTCTAAGACCGCCTATACGACCCTTCAGGAGAACAACGCCATCGCGGTGATCGACATCGACGCTGCGCGGGTTCTCCGCATCGCCCCGCTCGGAGCCAAGGAGCATTGGCGGCGAGGGAATGAACTCGACCCGAGCGATCGCGACGGTGCCGTGCAACTGGATCCGTGGCCGGTATGGGGGCTGTATATGCCCGACGGAATTGCGAGCTTCACCGGCGCGGACGGCAAACTCTATCTGATCACCGCGAACGAAGGCGATGCGCGGGAGTATGGAACCGCATATGTCGAGGCCGAACGGCTCGCGTCGGCCAAGCTGGACCCCGGCGTGTATCCGAACGCAGCCGAACTGCAGATGAACAGCCTCCTCGGGCGGCTCAACTATACCAAGGCATCGGGCGATACCGATGGCGACGGCGATATCGACATGATCCACGTCTTCGGCGCGCGGTCAATCACGGTTTGGACCTCGAACATCGAGCCGTGGTGGGACAGTCACAACCAGTTCGAAGCCCTGATCGCGCGCGAGCGGCCGGAGGCGTTTAACGTCTCCAACAGCAACAACGATGTGGAATCCCGAAGCGACGACAAAGGTCCGGAGCCGGAGGGCGTGGCGGTGGGCAATGTCCGCGGGCGGAATTACGCGTTCGTCGGGAACGAACGGACAAGTAACATCATGATTTACGACCTTGCCGATCCCGGGTCCCCGCGGTATGCCGGGATGGCATGGAACCGGCGGCTGGACGTTGACGTGAGGTCCCCCGAAGCGGGGGACCTCGGTCCGGAAGGCATTATTTTCGTCGCGGCGGCGGATAGCCCAACCGGGCAGCCGTTGGTGGTCGTGGCCAACGAGGTGAGCGGAACGACGACGGTTTGGCAGGTCGACTAAACAGAACTCCGGAGGACCGCGAAGTTCCTCAGTGAACCCGTAGAGCCTGTTCGATCGCCGTGGTGAGTTCCTCGGAATCCGGCTCGACTCCGGAATCGAACTTGGCGATCACCTTGCCGTCCTTACCAACGAGGTACTTCGTGAAGTTCCAGCCGGGGGCGCCGGCGGCTCCGCTCAAATACTCATAGAGCGGCGCGCGTGCGGATCCCTTCACCGACACCTTTTTGGTCATGGGGAAGGTAACGTGATAAGTCCGCGAGCAGAATTGTTTGATCTCGGCTTCGCTGCCGGGCTCCTGGCCGCCGAAGTCATTCGATGGTACGCCGAGCACCACCAAGCCTCGATCTTTATAGGTTTTGTAGATTGACTCCAGACCGGAGTACTGAGGGGTGTAGCCTCATTGACTGGCCGTGTTGACGACCACCACCACCTTGCCTTTGTATCCGGCCAGCGGCAGGTCCGCTCCGTCGATCGATTGCATAGTGAAGTTGTGGATGCCGTCGCCGGCGAGTAGGAGGGTGGTCATTAGAATTCCGAGCGCGGCAAAGGTTCGCATGGCGTTCTTAACTAGGTTAACACTTCCCCTTGGGCGTACAATGCCAAGATGCACCGACGAAACTTTCTTTCCAATTCGATGGCCGGCAGCATGACCGCCGCGATGCCGCAGCAGCCGGCGGCGCGGGAACGCACCAGCGGCGGAGGCGGCAGTAACTCCTATCAGGTGGAAGCCGTGGTGGAGCGGCGAGTGTCCGGAAAGCCGCACAAGGGCAAGATGCTCGCCGCGATCCAACCGCACTGCGACGACATTCCGATCTATGCCGGCGGCACCGTGCTGAAACTGATCGACGAGGGCTACGAGGGCATCCTCATCACGGCGTCCGACGATTCCATGGCCGGG
>JBGSME010000557.1:0-7947 GCA_041740335.1 Bryobacteraceae bacterium
GCACCTTCTCCACCCAATGGCGGCGGAGTAGGGCCATCTTCTCTTCCGGGGAATACTGCTTCTGTGCTTTCCTCAAGCGTTCAGCTCCAAACTACTCTTCGGCTAAACGCTCGCTCCAATTAGAAAAGAGGCAACACACGGCTGGTATCGCGCTCCATCGTCGACGCCAACGGGAAGAACACGTTTCGAGACGGCTACTTCGAAAATTTGTTGGAAATGGACAAGATGCCGGTGAGCGGCATGTCGATGACCTACGGTACCGATTCCATCGTGCCGGACTCGGCCAACACCGGCACAGCTTGGGCCAGCGGCAACAAGAGTTTCCTCAACGCGGTGAACTCGTTCACAGACGGCACCGATTGCCGGTGGCGATTCAACGGCCAGCAGAACGCCGCCAACATCGCTTTCATGACCGATAACCCGCGCGTAGAAAATCTATGGCAGTACCTGAAGCGCCGCGCCGGATACAGGACCGGAATCGTAAGCACCGCGGCCATTACGGACGCAACTCCGGCAGTGCAAGGCGCTTATGTTCCGTACCGCCAGATGCGGCTCGAGATCGCGCGGCAGTATCTCGAGAATCCGATGCTCGAGGGGCGTCCGGCGTTCGACGTGATCCTCGGAGGAGGAGGCGACCCCTTCATGGCCGGTGGACGCACCGACGGGCGCGACCTGATCGCCGAGTTCCAGGCGAAGGGCTATCGCTACGTGACCACGGCGACGCAATTGAAGTCGATCGGGTTCAGCCAGGGGACCATCGGCTTGTTCAAGAGCGGAACGCCGCGACCGGCAAGCGACGGCATCCGCACCGCGAGCGATGCGAACATGGACGTCGCCTATGACAAGCTCGGTCTCCAGCGCCCGGCATCGGAACCAGCCGCGAACCTTGGTGCGTTCACCGATCAGCCGATGCTCGACCTGATGACGGAGAAGGCGATCGAAATTCTATCGTCCAGTTTCGGCGGCGTGCCGTTCATTCTGATGGTGGAGGCCGCCTCCATCGACAAGCAGTCCCACCCCAACCAAGCCGTCGGCACGATTTGGGACACCATTGAGATGGATAAATCGATCGGTGCTGCCCGCGCGTGGGCGGCCAAACGCCCAGTGAAGGACACCCTGATCGTGGTCACCGCCGACCATGATCAGTCGATGTCGATCATCGGGGTGAACAATTCTCCAGACACAGAATATTTCGATCGCAGCAAGGGTGAAAAGATCACGGTGAAGACCGCTCGAGGCGATCAGGACTTCACTGTCTGGGGCGACTCCTACGCCAACGCGCGCGCCGGCCTCCCGTTCGTCAACACGAGCACTGGAGCCTCCAACAACGGCGGCGCCGCCGGCATGCCGGGCACGTTCGCGGCAACAAGTTCGGCTGCGGATCCAGCATCGAGCACGTACTCCACCTACTTCGGGAACCCAGCGTACACGATGCACGCCACCAACGGCTACCCGAATAATTCCGGTCCCGGCATCCGCCGACTTTCGGTGGGCTTCCGCACGGGCGATCACACAGGATCGAGCGTTCCGGTGACGGCCGAGGGCCCCGGCGCGCTGCTGTTCACCGGATATCTCGACCAGTCCGATATTTTCTTCAAGATGGCGGCGGCGGCGTCTACCGACACCACCGACATCGACAAGGCGCTTGACCTTTTGGTCAACGGCACGCAATTCCCCAAAACAATCGGAAAGTGAAGTTTCCGCACCAAATGGTTCCCGTTGCTCTTTTATTCCTAGGGGCGCTGCTTACCGCAGCGCCCTGTTTTTCCAACTCCGATCCCGAACAGCGCGAGGGCGCCGTGATTTGGTTTCGACTCGACGAAACCCAGGATGAAATTCAGCGGCGGTTCGGCTCTCCGCACATGGCGGCCGAATTCGGCACCGACTACGTTTCCTGGCAGTATCGAATTGCCGCGGACGCCGACGACCACGAGCATTCTCATATTCTTGTCTTCCGGAAATCCACGCGGACGCTGGTTAGCGTTACCCGCGCCTATGAACCCGAACGGAACGTGGATGAGTTTTTCCCACCTTCGGACACGTCCGAGCACGCGTTCCCGGATGCGTCCGCACCGCGCTACCGTCTGCGGCTTCGCCGTCTTTCCGGCGGGCGTGTTTTGATGGCGATGGGCTCGGCCAAGCCGGGCGAACCTACCGGGCAGTTGGTATTGATGCGCCGCGATGTTTTGAGGGTCTTCTACCCGTGGCTGGACGAACAGCTCGTGCCCCGGGATTGAGTGATAAGCTCAAGTCTGGGGTACGAAAACCCGCCGCATGCCGCTTTCGGAAACCGATCTTTACCCCGCAATCAAGGCCTTTCCGCGAACGGTCCGCTCGCGCCGAGGCAGTTGCGAGGATCCAGTGGCGTGGAACGTGCGGGAGCGATGCTGCTGGACAACGACTTCGCGGTTACGTACGAGAGTGCGCTAGGACCCGTCGGTGGGCCATTTCAGCCACTCTGGCATGCTTCAGCTAACCATGCCAGCGAGGCGAACGGCACTGTTGCTGCTGAGGTCGTCAAGCATCTCCGGCAGATTCAACCTATTAGGTGAAGACCTGCCTATGTTACCTATTCGAATAGGACTGGCGATTAGAGGATCGGGAATCTTACTTGTACTTCTCAATGCCGGATGTGCTACCGGGGATGGCATCTCCAGGGACCAGCGGATTCACATGGTAGAGATCGCCCTCCCCGCCAGATGGTTTTCTAATAGTGAAGGCGGGCCCACCGAAGTGACAGCGGGTGCGCTAGTATTCCGAGACTTGCCGGGTGGTGAGTTGCTGTTCCGAGTGCGGGCGCCGGACGGGCAGTGGAGTATCGGTTGCTACGCTGTACATCCCAGTAGACCTCTCGATGGCAGGGTCGCAACTGACCAGCAGTGGAACGCAGCGACCCCAATTGAGCGATTAGAATCCGAGGAGGCAACCGAGCGTCCCGGTTCTGGAGCGGTACTTGACGGCGGTGCGCTCCCCGGCGGAGAGGAAGTTCACTACCAGGGACGTTCCTATCGGCGGAAAGGCGAACTGTGGTTGGAGGTACTGATCTCTCCTGGGCGTAACTGGATAGCCACTCGAAGCCTAACGCAGCGCAGAGGCTGGGGGGGCTGACCGGCCTCGGTCTGGGTTCCGTGAGGAGTCAGCACTTTTTGGACATCTACAGGGCCGCAACCGGGAAGGCAGTATTAAGTGTCAAAAGGGATGACATGGGACCGACGTTCTGGGCGGACGACCGACGCTTTATCTGGGAACAGTCACTTCGCTCGCATGAACGAATCACGCTCGTCTCGATGCCGAATGTGGAGGGGGTAGACCAGTGAGATGCAGTGGCATGCTATGGGTCGTAATGCCAGGGCTTGCGTCCATGCGAATATCCGCACCAGACGGATCGGCTTGGTCTAAATGCTGTGATGCAGACAATGGCGGAGGTCCAGCTGAGTGGCCGAGCCGACGCGGGACGAGCGGATTGGCAAACTGCTGAACGAATGGCTAGCCCGGCCGCGACGAGACTACACCGTAGATCTACGGGGAACGGTCGAGGCGTACGGGGAGGACCGCAGATGCGCAGTGGTCCCCGTGCTACAAAGGGTGCCTACGGATTTCCTGTGGCAACGAAATCCGTTTCAGCTATACGGGGGCGGCTCCGGGCGCATCGAGAGCGCTGGGATCGACTACATACTGCCCTACTGGATGGGCCGATATTACGGCCTGCCAGGGTAAGGGTTGCCCGGGGGCGGCGAATTGGGATCGGGCTCGATTTCTCGTTTGCGATTGAGTTCCTCGGCTAGGATGATGGCCTCGGCGAGTTCCCGCATCGGGCGGCGCATGCGCCGGGAATCTCCACGCAAGCGAAGGTAGGCCTCCTCCTCCGAGAGGCCGTGATTTCGCTGGAGGATTCCCTTGGCGCGTTCGACGGTCTTTCTGGTGCGCAACTCCTCGTGAAGCCGGAGGTTCTCGTCGTGGAGCGCAGCGCGGGCAACGGCGTTGCCCATCTGCTCGCCAACGAAAGCGAGAAGGGATGTTTCCCCAGCGGTATGGTTGTGAGGGCGCCGGTGGTGGACGTTGACAACGCCGATGATGTCGCCCCCACTCACGAGCGGAACCGAGAGGAACGCTTCGTAGGTGTCCTCAATCAGGTGGCTGAAGCGCTTGAAGCGCTGATCGGCGGAGGCGTTGTTTGGCAGGACCACGATCGATTTGTGTTCCGCCACCCAGCCGGTGATCCCTTCTCCCATCTTCATACGCAGAGACCCAAGGTCTCCGGCGTGGGGAAGCTGAGAGGCCCGAAGGACGATCTCGTTGTTAGGTTTGTCGATCAAGTAGACGAGACATGCATCGCAGGAAGTAACCTGGACGGTGATCCCCAGGATTTCACCGAGCATCTCGTCGAGGCTAAGCTCGGAACTGACGAGGCTGCTGATACGATGAAGCAAGTCGACTTGAGTTGATGGAATCTCCGTTACGTCTGTCATCGTGATCCCAGACTACGGCGAATCGGGCGAGCAATCAAATCCAAAATTTCTATGGAGGGCATCATGAAGAACTGGATACTGGCGGCAGCGTGTTCCGCGCTGTTGCAGGGACAGTCGATTCGGGGCGTGGTTGACATTCACATGCATTCGGGTCCTGATAGCGTTCCACGTTCGATCGACTCGCTGTCGGCGGCGCGGTTGGCGAATAAACGGGGGATGCGAGCGATTGTGCTGAAGAACCACTACGAACCGACGGCGGCGCTGGCGGGTTTGGCGCGAACGGTTGCGCCGGGGTTGGAGGTGTTCGGCGGGATCGCGCTGAACGCAACCGTGGGCGGCATCAATGCGGCGGCGGTGGAGCGGATGACGCGGGTTGAGGGTGGCTATGGCCGTATTGTCTGGATGCCGACTTTCGATTCAGAGAATCAGGTTCGTTTCAACAAAGAACAGCGACCGTGGGTCAGCGTTGCGCGCGAGGGCAAGCTGCTACCTGAAGTAGTTGCCGTTATTACGTTGATTGCAAGGAACAATTTGGTTCTGGCTACTGGACATTCGACACCAGCAGAGGTGAAGATGCTGGTGGCGGAGGGGAAGAGACAGGGGGTGCGGCGGATTGTGGTGACGCATGGGATGCTCGATCCGGTGGCGATGTCGGTGGACCAGATGCGGGAGGTCGCGAGGATGGGCGCATTCGTGGAGTTCGTTGGGAATGCGATGGTGGGGACGACGAAGTCGGTGGAATTCGCCGACTATGCGCGGGCTATGAAGGGAGTTGGAGTTGAGCACTGCATCCTGTCGAGCGATTTGGGGCAGAAGGGAAATCCGCTACATCCGGACGGGTTGGAACAAATATTTCGGGGTCTACGGGGTGCAGGGCTGACCGTGGCGGAGATCGAGCGGATGGTGAAAGTGAATCCGGCGGAGTTATTGGATCTGAACCGTTGAGCCAGTGGAAGCGGCGCGTTGGATCGCGTCGATGGCAAGTTGCACGCGATAGCCGTCCTCAAAATTGGGTTCGAAGGGTTCTTTGTTGGCGAGAGCGATGAGGAAGTCGCCCAGGGCGGAGATGAAGGTGTGTTCGTAGCCGACGATGTGGCCGGGCTTCCAGTAGCGATTGGCACTGACGAGGAGATTGCGGAAGCCTTGCTCGTCCTTGGGTTGCGTGGCGTCGAGAAACTCGAGGCGGTTCATGTCTTCCAGATCGAAACGGGCAGCGCCGAACTCGCCATGAATTTCGAGCGCGTTGCGATTCTTGCAGCCGGTTGCATAGCGGGTGGCCTCAAAGGTTCCTATGCTACCGTTGGCGAACTGCGCCAGGACGAGGGTTGCGTCGTCGATTTCGCGCCCCGGGGCAAAGGTCCGTTGGAGGGCTTGGACGGAGGCGATGGGTCCATTGAGGTAGAGGGCGAGATCCAAAGAGTGTGACATGAGGTCGCCGAGAACGCCGGACCCGGCTATGGATTTGTCAGTCTTCCAGTTGGGTGGGCGCGACGGATCGTTGCCCCATTCCTGAAGATAGAAACCACGGTAGTGGAAAATAGGGCCGAGGCGATTGCTATCAATCATGGCTCGGAGTTGCTGGACAGCTGGGACACGGCGATAGTTGAACCAGACCATGTTGGGCCTAGCGGCGGCGGCGTCCCGCATGGTGGCGGAGTCGGTGACGGAATTGGCGAGAGGTTTTTCGCAGAAGACAATTTTTCCCGCTCTGGCAGCGGCGATCGCGATTTCGGCGTGCAGGTTATTGGGAACGGCGACGTCGATGATGTCGATGTCGGGGCGGGAGACGACGTCGCGCCAATCGGAGGAGGTTTCGCGCCAACCCCAACGGTAGGCCATGGCAGCGAGATTGTCGGCATTGCGACCGCATAGTATGGATTGTTCGACGGTGTAAGGGAGGTCATAGAACGAGGAGACCTGGCGGTAGGCGTTGGAGTGAGCGCGGCCCATGGAGCCCTGGCCGATCAGGGCTACGCGAAGAGTTGAATCAGCCAATGCGATAGTCCTCAAGTTTGGGAAGGTTGAAGCGCCAGCCAAAGCCGGGATCGGTGCGGGGCTCGATGTGACCGTCGCGGGCAGACATGGGGTTTTCGAGAACGGCGTCGAACATTTTCACCTTGGTGGATTCGACGAAGTACTCGATGAAGATGTTGTTGGGGATGGTGGCGGAGAGTTGGGTGTGGACGTCCCAGTTGTAGTGCGGAGCGATGGGTACATCGTAAGCCGAGGCCATGTGGGCGATCTTCAACCACTCGCCGACTCCTCCGCAGACAGTAGCGTCGGGTTGAAGGATCGAGGCGGCGCGGCGTTCAAGGAGATCGGCAAAGGCCCAGCGAGTGGCTTCGAGTTCACCGGTAGCTACGGGGGTGCGAATGGCCTCGGCGATGCGGGCCATCGCTGCAATATTGTCGGCGCGAACGGGTTCTTCGATCCAGAAGGGACGGTACTCTTCGAGCCGGTGCATGGCGGCGATGGCGGTGGGTGCGTCGGGCCAGCCGCCGTTGGCGTCAAGGAGGATGTCGAAATCGTCGCCGAGGGTTTTGCGGATCGCGGCGAGGCGGGCGGCGTCCTGAGAAGCGGAGAATTTACCCACCTTGAGCTTGGCGGCAGTGAAGCCGAGTTCGGCGTAGCGGGAGTATTCGGCGGCGAGTTCGTCGAGGGTCTGGCCGGGGCGGAAGTAGCCTCCAGTGGCGTAGCAGCGCATGCGGCGGGAGTATACGCCACAAAGTTCCATGACAGGCATGCGGGCGTATTGGCCGCGAAGGTCCCAGAGGGCGATGTCGATGGCGCTGATGGCACGCAGAGCGGCCCCGCGGCGGCCGGCCTGGATCGACTGGCGGTACATCTCAGCCCACATCTTTTCGGTGTCGGCGATGGATGCACCGTCGAGAATTGGTTTGAAGATGGTCCCGGTCATGGAGACCATGGCAAGGCTAGAGTCGTACCCGAGGGTAAAGCCAGAACCGGTCAACCCGTCGTCGGTGGTGATGAAGACCAGGAAGTGGTCGCGATGGGTAATGAGGCGGACAGCGTCAGAGACAGGGGCTGGAAGGGGGATCGAGATCGCTCGAGTTTCGATCTTGGCAATCTTCATTTTTCCGGGGGGTAAGGCGACACTGATTCTGCGTCGGCTTTGAAGAGGCGTTCGAGGAAACCCGTATCGATGCGCCCGGCAATGAAGTCGGGCTGCTTGAGGATGCGCTGATGGAGGGGGATGCTGGTGTATATTCCTTCGATGACGAACATCTCCAGGGCGCGCTCCATGCGGGCGACCGCCTCGCTACGGGTATTGCCATGAGCGATGAGTTTGGCGACGAGGGAGTCGTAGTACGGGGGGATGACTCCATCGGTATAAGCCGCGGTGTCGACACGAATGCCGATGCCGCCGGGCAGGTTGAGGCCGGTGACGCGGCCTGGGGAAGGGGTGAATTTCTCTGGGTGCTCAGCGTTGATGCGGCACTCGATGGCGTGGCCGCGG
>JBGSME010000558.1:0-1577 GCA_041740335.1 Bryobacteraceae bacterium
GATGGACGACATCCTCGGCATGGCCGCTCGTTTCCTTCGCAAGTAGACCTCCTCTAAAGAGGACCGCCGGGGCATTATCCGGCGAAAAACATTGACAAATCGGGTCAGATCGTTTCCAATGACAACATTGTTCGGATTTTGTTCATTAGGAGATCGATATGCCTGCCAAGTATGAAATCAAGCTGACGCCCAAGGGCAAGTTCATGTTCAATCTCAAGGCTGGGAATGGCGAAGTCATCCTCACCAGCGAGAGGTACGAGAAGCGTGCCGGCGCCGTCGCCGGTGTGAAGTCCGTCACAAAGAACGGGCCCGACAAGGCGAACTTCGAAGTGAAAACGGCCAAGAATGGCCAGACGTACTTCGTTCTGAAAGCGAAAAACAAGGAGACCATCGGCAAGAGCGAGATGTACGATCAGCCTGCCGGGGCCAATCGTGGTATCGCTTCGGTGATGCGGAACGCCGGCGCCGCGGTGGTGGATCTGAGTAAGGAGGCTCCGAAGGCGAAGGCTCCCGCGAAGAAGGCCGCTCCTGCTGAGGCTGCGGCTCCTGCTAAGAAGGCTCCGGCCAAAAAGAAAGCGGCTGCGAAGACTGCCGCCGCCGGATCCGCCGGGTAGTGTTGCAGTTCGCCGACTTCGGTCCGCTTGCTGGCGCGCGCGGCTCGGTTTCGAGTTTCACTCAAGTCAGCACTCACTATCTGAGCTTGTAGATTACACAACCGGCCGTGCGGCCGATGATGCGATAGGCCGAGAGCCACCCTGCCAGATCGGGGTAGGCTTCGAGGGCGAGCGCATCATTGTACGGACCCAGACCATCGACAACGAACGTTGGTTGAAGGGACGTCAAAGCCGCACGGTTTTTTTTCGCCTCGCGATCGAACGTCACCGTGCTCGACGTCAAATGCCGATCCGCGATTACGCCGGTCAACGGTTGCGAATCGAGATACGGCGTCCCCAACGCGAGGCGCGTCCGCACCAGAATCTCAGGCCGGTAGCCCCACACCAGAATCGTGTCGCCGGGACGGGTACGATCGGTGACGAGGCGCGCGGCGGCGTCTGCGTCGCGGCCCATCGCCAGATCGCTCGATTCCTGGGGACCTTTCATGTATCGCGATCCAAAGCGCACCAGTGGGATTGCCAGCAGGAGCATGGTGAGGATCGCGGCGCGGCCAAAGCCACGAGACGCGGTGATTGCGAGCGGCGGGATCACCTGAAAGAAATATCGCGGGAAGAAACGCCAACCGGCGCACACGGCGGCGAACGATAGCAGGAACCACGCGAGCAGACGCCGCGCGTCCGCGGTGCGCTCCTTCCACCAGTAGAGCGCCGCCGCCACGGCGAACGCCGCGTGAAAGCCCAGCCAGTTCGCCGATCGCGCCAAGCCGTTGCGCAGAGGCTCAGCGGAATACGAATCGGCCGAGTAACGAAATCCCCAGACCCACACCTGCTCCCAATATCCACGCATCCACAGCAGTGGCGGCAGTGCCACCACCGCAAACCCCGCCGCGACGCGCCACGGCGCGCCCCACAACAGGCAAGCCGCGAAAACGAAGACCGCCTTGGTATGAACATGCAGCGCGA
>JBGSME010000559.1:0-3499 GCA_041740335.1 Bryobacteraceae bacterium
GTGCGCGCCGAAGCATCGTAGCCGGGGCCGTAGTCGTCAATGGAGTACTCGTCGCGCGTGGTGGCTCTCTCCACGCGGCGCAGCACGCGCGTCTCTCCGAAGAATGCGCCCATCTTCCAGGTTTCGTCGCGCTTCCTTTGCGATAGCCACAGATTGATCTTTTCGAGGTGCCGTGCGCCGTCGTGGCAGGAGACGCAGTTCAGGTCGATGCCGAGAAAATCCTTGGCTGACCGAATGGCGATCTCATCGGAAGTATCTTCGTGAACCGTGTCCTCGCACTTCAATCCGATCACCACCCAACGCGCCACGTAGCTTGCCGGTCCCACAAACCAGTTACTCGCCGCCGACGCGGTGAGCATGTCCTTCACCATCTCGTTGTAGGGCCGGTTCAGGTGGACATTGTCGTAGATCCAGTCGTAGAAGATATTCTTCCCGCCGCCGCCCACACGATTGGCCGCGGCCATGGCGAGGTCGCCGAACCAGTAGGTCCATTTCTTGTTATAGGCGTCGGAGACGAGGATCCCGTCGATCAGTTTGTCGCGCTTTGCCGGGTCAGCGGACGCGCGGAACTGCCGCAGTTCGTCGTCGGACCCGATGCGCCCGGTAAGGTCGAGATGCACGCGGCGGAAGAACTCATCGTCGGACGAGAGCGGAGCGTGCGGAATTCCGTCGCGCTGCATCTTGCCGAAAATATGCTCGTCGATGAAGCTTTTGAGCACAACCGGTTTCCCGGATCCGGCCTCCGCCGTGCCACCGGCGGCAGCGGTGAGGCGAGCCGCCTTTTCGCGCTGTCCGCTAGGGATGGGCGGGTGATCCTTGGGAAGCTGAGCCTGTGCGGTGAGGATCGTCGCAATCAGAGAGAGCCCAAATCGGAGCGGTGCGTACATGGCGATTTCGTTTCAATCTTATCATCGGGCGGCAGGCATAGTATCTTGGATGAAAACAAATGAACCGTCGAACATTTATCCAATCGGCTTCCGCCACCGCCGCCTGCGCGTTAAACCGGGCGGCCGCCGCGCCGGCCAAGAGACCGAACATCGTGATCATGATGGCGGACGACATGGGCTTCTCAGACCTCGGCTGCTATGGTTCCGAGATCGCGACGCCGAACCTCGATAAGCTTGCCGGCAACGGTGTGCGATTCACTCGCTTCTACAACACGGCGCGTTGCTGCCCCACGCGCGCGTCGCTGCTGTCGGGGCTCTATTCGCATCAGGCCGGAATCGGCCACATGGTGAACGATCTTGGCACTCCCGCCTACCAGGGCTATCTCAACGACCGCTGCGTGACTATCGCCGAAGTGATGCGCGGGTCCGGCTACCGGACCGCGATGTCCGGCAAGTGGCACGTGGGCGAAGAGCGCCCGCATTGGCCCACTGACCGCGGCTTTGAACGCTACTTCGGGCTGATCAGCGGCGCTTCGAGCTACTGGGAACTGGACGCCGGCCGCAAAATGGCGCTCAACGACAAACCTTTCACGCCGCCCTCGGACGGCAGCTTTTATATGACCGACGCGTTCGTCGACCACGCCACCGGCTTCATCGATGAACTCGGCCGCGGCGAGCAGCCGTTCTTCCTCTACCTGCCCTTCACCTCGCCGCATTGGCCGCTGCACGCGCATGAAAGCGATGTGGCCAAGTACGAAGGCAAGTACATGATGGGCTGGGACGAATTGCGGAAGCGCCGTCACCGGCGGATGATCGAGATGGGCATCGTCGATAAGCGCTGGCCGATGACGGAGCGCGACGAGGAGTCTCCGGCATGGGAGACGGTGAAGGACAAGAAGGCTCGGGACCGCGCCATGGCCGTCTACGCCGCGCAAATCGATCGCATGGATCAGGGCGTGGGCCGCGTGGTGGCGAAGCTCCGCGAAATGGGGGCGCTCGACAACACGCTCATCCTCTTCCTGGCAGACAACGGCGGCTGCGCCGAAAAGAGAGATACCGGAAAACCGGGCGTGCCGCCGGGTGGTCCGGACTCGTACCTCTCCTACGGGCTTCCCTGGGCCAACGCCAGCAACACGCCGTTCCGCAGATACAAGCACTGGGTTCACGAAGGTGGCATCTCGTCGCCGCTCATCGCGCATTGGCCGGCGGGCATTTCGCGCAAGGGCGCGATCACGCACGAATCCGGCCATCTGGTGGATCTCATGTCCACGTGCGTGGATGTTGGCCAAGCGAAATATCCATCCACATTCAACGGCCGCGGGGTAACCCCGATGGAAGGAACCAGTCTCCAGCCGGCCTTTCAGGGCAAGCGCCTCGCCGGTCGAAAACTGTTCTGGGAACACGAGGGCAACCGCGCCGTTCGCGATGGCAAGTGGAAGCTGGTGTCCCGCTATCCGGACAATTGGGAATTGTACGATCTGGAGGCCGATCGCACCGAGGTCAACGACCTCGCCGCCGCGCATCCGGATCGGTTGCGGTCAATGACGCGGGACTACGATGCATGGGCGTCCCGTTGTGGCGTTGTGCCTTGGGGCGAACTCACCAATGCGAGAAAGGGCGCGAGGAAGAAGGCGTAAAGGGCCCCCCTTCCCATGGAGCGCCTGCCCGCATATAATGCGGCTCATGCGGCGCAGCATTTGTGAGGTCTTGATAATGACTGTCGCGGCTTCGGCCGCGTGGGCAAGCGACGGCGATCCCAGAGACGTTCTGGGCCGCTTCCGCGTCCGATTGAAGGAGACGCTCAAACAACTTCCCGACTACACCTGCCTCCAGACCATTGAACGTTCCCGGCGTCCATCGGTATCGGTGGCCTACAAGCAGCTCGACTCCATCCGCGTGCAGGTAGGCTTGATCGGCGGCGCTGAGCGCTACAGTTGGCCGGATGCACGCCGGTTTGAGGACAAGGAACTCCGCGAATTGGTGGGCAAGGGCGTCGTCAGCACGGGCAACTTTGCGCTCCATGTCCAGCATGTATTTCTTTCCGGGGGCACCCAATTCACAGTTCGCGGTGAATCCAGCGCCAGCGGGCGGCCCGCGCTTCGGTACGACTATGACCTCCCCGTGGAGCATTCCCGCTACAAACTTCGATTTCCGCCCCATGAAGCCGAAGTGGGCGTGAGCGGGAGTTTCATGCTGGACCCGCAATCGCTCGATCTGATCCATCTTGAAGTGGTGGCGGATGAGATTTCGCCCGAACTTGGCATCATGGCCGTCTCCCACTCGATCGACTACGCGCGCACCGCGATTGGCGACGGAGAGTTTCTGCTGCCTTCCTCGGCGCGGCTCTCGCTGATCGATCTCACCGGCGAGGAGCATCGCAACGACAGCGCCTTTTCCGACTGCCGCCAGTACAAAGCCGAATCGAAGCTGACCTTTCAGGAAGAGCCTGGCGTCGAGGCCCCAGCCGCGCCAGTTCAGACGGCCGCCGCTTCTGCCCTGCCCACGAGGCTTACCGTGGAGGCGAACCTCGATCACGACATCGAACCGGCTTCGGCTTCGCTCGGCGACGCCGTTACCGCAACCGTCGCCAAGCCGGTGATGCGGGACGGCAA
>JBGSME010000560.1:0-6667 GCA_041740335.1 Bryobacteraceae bacterium
GAAACGGCGCGACACCAAGGCATTCGAAACCCTCCTCGCACATGGGCCCGCCCTCGACACCACCGCGCCCGACGGCGCAACCGCGCTCGCCTGGGCCGTGTTTCTCGATCAGCAGGATCTGGCCGAAAAGCTCATCGCCGCCGGCGCGAAAATCGATACATCTGGAGATTACGGGGAAACACCGCTCACACTGGCCGTCGCAAACGGCAATGCCGCGCTCGTCGAAAAACTGCTGAAAGCCGGCGCGGATTCCGCCGCCACCCGATGGAACGGAGAAACGGCGTTGATGATCTCGGCCGGCTCCGGCTGCACCGAATGTGCGCAGTTGCTGATCGATCACGGCGCGGATGTGAACCTCGCGGAGCCGAAGAGCCTCCAATCGCCGCTGATGTGGGCCGCCTCGGAAGGCCACGCCAGAATGGTGGACCTCCTGATTCGGAAAGGCGCAAACGTCAATGCCGTCAGCAAGGCTGGCTTCACGGCTCTCGTCTTTGCGGCGGCCAAGAACGAACCGGCCTCGGTAAAGCGCATTCTCGATGCAGGCGCTGATCCTAACTTCGCCGTCGCTGGCGGGATGAAGGTGCTGACGCTCGCTGCCTTGAATCGCGGTAACGCCGCCGCCATGGCCCTGCTCGATGGCGGCGCAGATCCCAACGTCGCCGATGACAAAGGCACCATGCCGCTGCACATCGCTGCGCAGACCGGCGCTATCGATCTCGTTCGGAAATTGCTCGCCAAGGGCGCAAATACGGATGTCCATACCGCCCCGGTGAAGGAAGTCAGCTTCCGCACCCCGCCCGGCGGGCAGACGCCGCTCCTGCTCGCCGCGAAGTTCAATCAGGTGGAAGTCATGCGAGCCCTCATCGAGGCGGGAGCGGACTGGAAACAGAAGGCACAGGATGGAGCAGGCCTGCTGCTCGCCGCTGCTGCAAGCGGCCGCGTCGCCGCCGTCAAATACGCGTTCGAATTCGACAAAGACGTCGCCCAGACTACCGACACCGGCCGCACCGCCATGCATCAGTGCGTCAGCATCCCCTTCGGTGGCGCAACACAGGACGAGATGACCGAACTGGCCCAGTATTTGGCCGACATCGGCGTCCCGCTCGACGAGAAGGACGCCCGTGGCAAAACTCCAATCCAAACCGGCGATGTCATTCCGCTCGACAAACCGATCCAGCGTATGGCGGACATCATCATCAGCCGCGGCGGCACTCCAAAATATTTCCCGAAAGAGTACGTCAAGCCTGCTAAGCTGCCTTGAGATGCGCTTCGCAATCCACGTCTTGGCGATCCTGTCCATCGCCGCCGCCGCTGGAACTCGTACCGTTTGGGATGGCGTCTACACCAGGGAGCAGGCCGCCCGCGGCCAGAAAGCTTATAACGCCCAGTGCGCGCGTTGTCACGGCGATGCATTGCTCGGCGGAGAGAACTCGCCGCCCCTGGTCGACGCCGACTTCCTCGATAAGTGGTACGGGAAATCCGCCGGCGCCCTCGTCGAGCGGACGCGGAAAACCATGCCTTCCGACGGTCCCGGCCGGTTGAGCCGCCGTCAATGTACCGACATCGTCGCCTACCTGCTCAGCGCCAACGAATTCCCGGCCGGCGAAACCGAGCTCGAGCCGGACCTGGAATTACTCAACGAGATTCTGATTCAGCCAAAACCGAAGCAATGAAACTCCGTGCCCTCCTGTTACTAACCTTAGTGATGCCCCCTGCAGCCTCGCTGCGCGCGCAACAAGGCGCAGCGAAAGGGGAATGGCGTTTCTATGGCGGTGATGCCGGCAGCACCAAATATTCGCCGCTCGACCACATCAACGCCAAAAACGTCAAGGAACTCGAAATCGTCTGGCGCTGGAAGGCCGAAAATTTCGGCCCGCGCCCGGACTACAACTGGGAAACCACGCCGCTCATGATCGGCGGCGTCCTGTACTTCACCGCGGGCTCGCGCCGCGACGCCATCGCGGTCAACGCCACCACCGGCGAAACTCTCTGGATGTACCGCCTCGACGAGGGAGAGCGCGGAGACCGCGCCGTCCGCACCCAAAATCGCGGCCTCGCTTACTGGACCGATGGTAAGGAAGATAGCCGGATCATCCTGATCTCCCCCGGCTTTCAACTGATCGCGCTCAACGCCAAAACCGGCATTCCTATCCCTGCCTTCGGCAAAAACGGCATCGTCGAGTTGACCGAAGGCCTTGACCGCGATGTGGTCCCGCCCGGCCAGATCGGCGCCAGTTCTCCGGCCATCGTAATTCGCGGCGTCGTCGTAGTCGGAGCCGCTTTGGCAGCCGGCAGCGCGCCTGCGTCGAAAAACAATGTGCCCGGCTACATTCGCGGGTTCGACGTCCGCACCGGCCAACGCCTCTGGACCTTTCGAACAATTCCGCACCCCGGCGAACCGGGCAACGAAACCTGGGAAGACGATTCCTGGCGGTACACAGGCAATACCGGCGCGTGGGCGCCCTTGAGCGGCGATGAGGAACTGGGCTATGTCTACGTTCCCGTGGAAATGCCGACCGGCGATTTCTACGGCGCAGCGCGCCTCGGCGACAACCTGTTCGCCGACAGCCTGCTTTGCCTCGATGCCCGCACCGGTAAACGCATCTGGCATTTCCAAACCGTGCACCACGACGTTTGGGATTGGGATCTCTCTTCGCCGCCAATCCTCACCGACATCACCGTCAATGGCAATAAGATCAAAGCCGTCGCGCAAGTAACCAAACAAGCCTTCACTTTCGTTTTCGATCGCGCCACCGGCAAGCCCGTATGGCCCATCGAAGAGCGCCCCGTGCCACAGTCGGACGTCCCCGGCGAAAGGACGTCTCCCACGCAGCCCTTCCCCACCAAGCCAGCCCCTTTCGACCGGCAGGGACTTACTAAGGATGACCTGATCGACTTTACGCCCGAGTTACACGCCGAAGCAATCCAGATAGTGGATAGGTACGTCACCGGTCCGCTCTACTTGCCTCCGTCCGTCCGCGACACAAACGGTAAGATAGGCGCGCTCATTCTGCCGCATCATACCGGCGGCGCTAACTGGCCCGGCGGCGCGTTCGATCCGGAGACCGGAATTCTCTACGTAGCTTCCGTTACCAACCCCGACACGCTCGCGCTCGTTCCGGCCGATCCGAAGCGCTCCGACATGGGATATGTGGCGTCGCTCACCGGACGCCGCACCGCGACCGCGTCGCCCCAGGGCGGCCAACCTCGATTCACCGGGCAGGCGCCGGAACGTCCCAATATCGGTCCGCGTGGGTTGCCGCTAGTCAAGCCTCCGTGGGGGCGAATCACCGCAATTGACCTCAACACTGGCGATCACGTCTGGATGATCGCCAACGGCGGCGCACCGGATAGCGTAAAGAACCACCCGGCAATGAAGGGTGTCGATCTGAAGAACGCGGGCCGGCCCGAACGGTCTCCGCTGCTCGTCACCAAGACACTCCTGTTCGGCGCCGACGGATCCGGCCTCTTCAACGCAGGCCCGGGCGCCGGAGGAAAGATGTTCCGCGCCATCGACAAGAAAACGGGAGCCATCATTCACGAATTGGAACTTCCAGCCAGCACCACCGGTATTCCGATGACTTATTCGATCGACGACAAGCAATACATTGTGGTGGCCATCGGAGCGCGGGGAGTACCCGCCGAGCTAGTCGCCCTGAGCGTTCCCTAACCGCCTGCGCAACAAATCCAATCCCGTCGTCGCCGCCATCTGCCGGATCCGGGATCGGTCCCCAAAAAGACGAATACGCCGCGCAATCGTCGCTCCGAAACCAGCCAGGCCAATATAAACGGTACCCACAGGATCCTCCTCCGTCCCCCCATCCGGCCCCGCAAAACCGGTAACCGATATCGAGTAAGTGGAACCCGTGCGTTCCCGCGCCCCATCCGCCATCGCGATCGCCGCCGCCTCGCTCACCGCCGTATGTTCCTCCAGCACCTCCGCCGGAACTCCCAGCAGCGTCCGCTTCATTGCATCCGAGTAAGTAAGAAACCCGCCGGCGAAATAGTCTGAGCTGCCGGCGGCCGACGTCAAACGCCCCCCCAGTAACCCGCCCGTGCAACTCTCCGCCACGCTGACCGTGGCGCCTTTCGCTCGCAGTAAATCACCCACTACGGCGTCAAGCCCCCGGCCGTCGCGCGAATAGATATGATCGCCCAGGATCTCCTCGATCTGACGCCCTAGGTCCTCCACCAGCTTGCGAGCTTCGGCTTCCGTCGAGCATCGCGACCGGAGGTAAATCTGGATATCGCCCGGCGCGGCAAGCACCGTCGTCACCGGATTCGTGTATTTCGTGTAGACCGGAGCAATCCGTTGATCGAGGTCCGATTCTCCAATACCGGCCGCCCGCAGATGCTGCACGGCAATATGCATGGGAGGCAGCATCGCGCGTAGCCGCGGCACGCAATGCGAAACGAACATCGGTTTCATCTCGCGGGGCGGCCCCGGAAGCAAAGCCACCGCCCTCCCCGCCTCCAGGTTCGTCCACAATCCCGGCGCCGTCCCATTGGGATTGTCGAGCGCCTCAAACCCGTCAATCACGAACGCCTGGCGCTTGTTGTTCTCTGCCATCGCCCGGCCGAAGCTGGCAAAACGCGCCGCAATCCAATCGCACAAATTCTGGTGGAAAGTCATTCCCCGGCCAAGCGCGCCGGCCACCGCGTCTCGAGTAACATCGTCTTCGGTGGGCCCCAGCCCCCCGGTGAGAATCACTAATTCGGACCGTTCGACGGCAGCCGCCACCATGGCAATCAAACGGGCGCGGTCGTCGCCGACAATCGATTTGGATACCACCTCCACGCCAAGCGCATTCAACTCGCCGGTCAGCCAAAGCGAGTTAGTATCTATTTTATCGGCCGTGAGCAGTTCGCTTCCAACGGCGATGATCTCGGCATTCATAGGTTAGGGAACGTGCGTCCCCGAACCCCGGCGTTGATACGGAACAATGCGCTCGTCGAAGTTAGAAACAGATTCGTTGGCGGCGCAAACGCAAGCCCCACGATATTTGGGCCCGACAGGAACAGTTCCGCCTGGCGATCCTGCCCGATGCGAACCACGCCCCGCCGGCCGCCAAGCGATGCAGCCGTGTATAAGTTCCCGTCTTCGTCAAAAGCCATTCCTTGCGGACGCCCCAGCCCGCGGTAGAACAACTCTACTTCCCCGGTCGGCGCAATGCGATGAACCGCGTCGAAGCTCGAAGTGGTGGGCCCGCTGAGATAGAGATAATCATCCGGACCAAACGCGAGATGGTAGGCCGCAATCGACGCTTCCACCGTGGCGAAAACGTAGATCTGCCGGCTGCGGCTGATCTTGAAGATCGTCCCGCTTCGGTCGCCCACGTACAGATTTTCATCGCGGTCGAACGCCAGTCCGGTCGCCACGCCCATGCCTTCCACGTAAATCGACATCTGGCCGCGCGGCGTCGCCTGATACACGATGCCGTCGTATCTCGACGAAATGTACAGCAGCCCCTCGCGATCGAACGCAAGCGCCGAAGCGTTCATCAAATCCGTGATGAACGGTTTCAGCGTGCCGCCCGGCTCCAGCTTATAAACCGCCACTGGCGTCTTCTGCCCGCGCGAGCCGCTAAACGTCGTGTAGACGTTTCCCTGCGAGTCAACCGCGGGATTGGCGATGGGATGCAGCGAATCTGCAACCTCAACGCCAATTTCGCATACCCACGGCTGGCTGCGTTCGGAATCGTTTTGCACCGTCATTTTGCCGAACAAAGCCCCGTCTGGCACTCGCGCGATGATGTAGTTGCTGGAACCCACAACGATCGGCGCGGAGACATCGCCGAGCATCACGCGAGGCCGGTCCGTGCCAGCCAGTTCCCTGCCCCGGATTTGAAATTCTCCGCCAGGAATCGCCGCCGCCGGCTTCACTTCTTCGATCCTAGGTTTCTTTGGTTTCGTTTCGCTCATCCTGAAATCTCAATACAGATTGAACCATCCGGCCGTCCACAACACAAGCCCGGCATAGAGCCCGGCGCCAATGTCATCCGCAACAATCCCTGCGCCTCCCGGAATCGACTCGAGTTGCCGCACTGGCGGCGGCTTCACAATGTCGAACAGGCGAAACAGGCAAAACGCCAACATCCAGCCTCTCGGATTCCACGCGGCCATGCCCGCCAGCGTGATCCACTGCCCCACCACTTCATCGGCCACCACCAGCCCCGGATCCTTCCGGCCTCCGGCCGACGCTACACGATCCGCGGCCCATATTGCCGGAACCGTAACCATGGCGCCCAGCAACGCGAAATGCACATTGGTCCAGCCCAGCATCGCGTGAGCGCCGTATGCCATCGCGATCGCGGCAGCCGATCCCACCGTTCCCGGAGCAACCGGTGAGTACCCACAGCCGAACCAAGTCCCCACCACCGTAGCGGCTACCGGAGCGCGCTTTCTTTCCTCAGTCTTCATCGGGCTCCGGCAAATCGGAATCGCCCGTGTCCGGCAGCGGCTCGGAGATGACGTAGCGTTCCGACGCCCAGTTGCCGAGATCGACCGTTCGGCATCGGTCCGAACAGAATGGCATTTCCGGATCGGAAATCGAAACAGCCTTGCCGCAGATGGGGCACTTCATCGATTGGCTGACACTCCGCTTGGCATGCCGCGCGAAATCGGGAGACTGCTCCTCGCGGCCAGTATCGGGAACAACGGCTTCGGC
>JBGSME010000561.1:0-3577 GCA_041740335.1 Bryobacteraceae bacterium
AGTCCTACGAAGAGCTCGGGATCCCCGAGTCGCTTGTGCTTGACTTATGCTTGCGGCGATTGCTGATGGAGGGCTTCAGCACGCTGACGACTTTGTCTCGCGCGCTCCGACTTTCGATACCCATCATTCAGAAAACATTTCAGCAATTGCGTTCCCAGCAGTTGGTGGAAGTGAAGGGAATGGTCGGGAACGACTATTCGTTTCTGCTGTCCCAGAGTGGCAAGAATCTAGCCTCCGATCGCTTCCAACTCTCTCAATACGCAGGTGCGGCGCCCGTTTCGTTGAAGGACTATGCCGCCGCGACGCGGACCCAGTCGGCCAAGGTGAACGTCGACCGTAAGGCGTTGAAAAACGCGATGTCTGACTTGGTGATCAACGACAACATGCTCGATGCGCTGGGTCCGGCGCTTATCTCGCAGAGTTCTATTTTCTTATACGGTCCGTCTGGTAATGGAAAAACATCGATCGCCGAACGGATGCTTCGGGTGTACCAGGATGCCGTTCTCATTCCGTACGCGGTCGAGGTCGACAACCAGGTGGTCAGCGTCTACGATCCGGTGGTTCACCAGCGTATCGAGATGGATAGTCCGGAAATCGATCCACGCTGGCTGCTGTGCCGCCGTCCCTGTATTGTGGTGGGTGGCGAGTTGATCCCCAGCATGCTCGAATTGCGGCTCGACGACGCGTCCGGCATCTACGCCGCGCCGCTACAGATGAAGGCCAACAACGGCCTGTTCATCATCGACGATTTCGGCCGGCAGTTGATGTCGCCTCGCGACCTTCTCAACCGCTGGATCGTCCCGCTTGATCGCCGCGTCGACTACCTGACTCTTCGCTATGGCGTCAAGTTCCAGATCCCGTTCGAACTGATGGTGGTCTTCTCGACGAACCTCGATCCCGGCGACTTGGCCGACGAAGCGTTTCTACGCCGTATTCACAACAAGATCCTCATTGATGCCGTGGACGCGCAGGCGTTCGATCTGATCTTCCAGCGCGTCGTGTCCGCAAGACGGGTTCCGGTTGAAAAGGATAGCTGCGAGTATCTCCGGAGCCTATGCAGCGCCGGCGGGCGGCGTGAGCTGCGCGCCTGCTATCCCATGGACATCTGCAACATCCTGGTCTCGATCAGTGAGTATGAGCGCAAGCCGATCCGGATGACGCATGAGGATCTGGAACGCGCGGTGGACCTCTACTTTGCCAAGAGCAAAGATTTCGCCGTCGGCACCTAGCGTAACGTTCCAATCCCGGTCCCGCAATGGTGGACTGGATGAACTTGTCGCGTCGCGTCAAAGGCGCTACGGCAGGCGAAAGAGTTCCTTCAACTCCCGAGGTCCGGGAGATTCTCCGGGTCGGGAATGGTCACTCATCAGATAGGACCGCGCACCTCGCGGGAACCATGCACGATGCGGAGTTCTTGCTTGCGACGTCTGGGGCGGGCGGTACTGCAATCCTGACAATGGGGCATGAATGTGTTCGACCCGGTCACGATCCTGACGGCGCTTGCCTACGCAATCCATAGAGGAACGCCTGCCACAAACCCTGCTCGACCTCCGCCGCTCTTCGCAAGGTTCCTTCACAGACGCCGAGCGCGCTCAACTGCAGCAAGCCAAAAAAGAGCTGTGAGGCCCAGATCGAGAAGATCGAAGCCAACTTTGAACCTGCCAACATCGATCCGAACGGGATGCTGTTGCCGATCGAGGAAGACTACGCCACAGAGCGGGCGAACCAAGCCCTCGCAGCGATCGAGGCCAAGCACGGGCAGCTTCCGGACCACGCCCGGACCATCTTTGCCAAACGGTGGTTCACCTCATCCGCGCCAACATCCGCCCGCCGGCCCGAGCCTTGGACCCATACGCTACCGTGCCGCCGCTGCCGCCCAACTTCATGGATCGTCCGGAGATCACCGAACCCTTGCGGGAGAAACTTCTCTCCGGAGCCTCGACCCTGGCACTCACCGCCATCGAAGGGATGGGGGGCGTCGGAAAGACCGTGGTTGCACTGGGCTTGTGCCACAACCCACAGGTGCGCGAAGCGTTCCCGGATGGGATCGTCTGGCTCACCATCGGCAAGGAATCCTCGGTATCGCTCGAGGAGCAGATCAAGGGCCTCGCTGCCGCGCTGAATCAGGAGTTTCAGGTCTACTCGCCAGCCGCCTACCGGAGCCTGCTGCAGGGCAAGCAGATCCTGGTTGTCGTTGACGATGTCTGGAAGCAGAGCGACGTCGAGCCGTTCCTTCCCGGCCCAGGCGAAGCGAAGCTTCTGTACACTTCGCGCGACAAGACCCTGGCGGGCCCGCTGGGGGCAAAGAGCGAGGAGGTAGGGGTACTTGAGCAACCGCAGGCGCGGCGGTTTTTGGCCCGGTGGTCAGGGCGCGAAAACCTTCCGCTGCCGGAGCCGGCGGCAGAATGTAAAGGCCCGGCGCTTGGCTTGGCGATGATCGGGGCGGCTCTGCGAGGGCAGCCCGGCGAAGAATGGGGCTACCTGCTGGGCGATCTCAAGAAGACGCGGCTCAAACACATCGCCACCCGGCCCGGTGGCTACGCCTACGAGACCCTGCACGCCAGCATTAAGGTCAGCGTCGACGCACTGGACCCAGACAGCAAAGCCCGTTACCCGCGCTTGGCGGTGCTTTTGGAGGACATGTCCGCGCCGGAGGCCCTGCTACGGATTCTCTGGGGTGGGGAGAAGCGCGAGGTCCACCGAACGGCGCGTCTATTGGTGGACCGGTCGCTCCCGAGCCGCGAAAGCGAAGGCATCCGGCTCCACGATTTTCAGCTCGATTCTATTCGTGGTGCGCTCTCACCCCGAACAGTTCGCTGGGCAGATGACCGGACGTCTGCTCGCCCACGCGTCCCAACCGGGCATCGCAGCATTTCTGGACGAACTCGGCGCGTATGCGCCGCGCCCGCGTTTTCGACCCCTACGTCCCTCGCTCGCGCCGGCGGGCGGTCCGGCAAAGCGTGTGCTGGAAGGCCACACGGGCTCGGTCATGGCCGTGGCGCTGACGGGGGATGGCAAGCGCGCCGTCTCCGGCTTGCTCTTTGAGGCACAAGGGCTGCGAAGGCGGTGCCTCAAACAGGGAAGGAGCCCGCGATTCTCCGGCGCCGCGGCTCAGTTAGGACTGCCGCTCCACGCGTTGAAGCCCCTCATGAACGATCAGCTTCAGCAGCGTCTGGTAGCCAATTCCCTTGCGCCCGGCGATCGCCCGGGCCTTGGCAAGGTCTGACGAGGCAATCGCGAAGCGCCCGCGTCACTGTCAAAGCCACCGATTGCCCGCGCATCGCCACCACCTTCCTCGACGAGGAACGCGCTACCCTCGGCGACCTATGGTTCCGCCAGGAATACCTCTGCGAATTCATCGAAGACGAGCAATCCCTCTTCCGCCAGGACGATCTCCTCGCGCTCCTCTCTGACGATGTCCAACCTCTGTTCCGCGAGCAACGCACTACTAAGTTCACCAGGGCGAACCAACATGCAACAGTAACTCCACCCACTTACTTCGTCCGGCTCGACCTCGGCCAGCGCCGCGACTACACCGCCGTCTGCGTCCTCCGAGAAATCCACGCTTACTACTGAC
>JBGSME010000562.1:0-3337 GCA_041740335.1 Bryobacteraceae bacterium
ATGATGTTCCTGGAGTTCTTTATCTGGGGCGCGTGGCTTCCACTCATCTTCGGCTATCTGCCCAGCTTGGGCTTTGACTCGCTGCAGCAATCCTGGGTATTGAACGCGTTCGCCCTCGCCTCATTCACGGCGATGTTCTTCTTCACCCAGTTCGCTGACCGGAACTTTGCCGCCGAGCGCTTCGTAGCGGCCTCGCATCTTATCGGCGGCATCGCGATGCTGGCTCTCACCTGGACCAGGAGCTTTTGGCCGTTTTTCGTGTTGATGCTGATCCACTGCCTCTTCTACGTGCCTACCATCTCGATCACGAACTCAATCGCGTTCGCCAACATCAAGGATTCGGCCCAGGACTTCGGGCGCGTGCGCCTGTGGGGCACGATCGGCTGGATCGCCGCCGCATGGCCGTTCGTGTTCATCCTGGTCGACTGGGCCAAAGTGCCCGCGCTGAGCTCCGCCGGATTTACGCAATGGCTGGGAGCGGCGTTGGCCTCGCCGCTCGAAGGCGACGCGCTGCAGGCAGCCGTTCCCTATACGTTCCTCGCCTCCGGAATCGCATCGCTGGTTCTAGCCGCATTTTCCCTCACGCTGCCACACACGCCGCCCAAACCAGCCCAAGCCGGAGGCGAGCGGTTCGCGTGGCTGGAGGCCATGAAGCTGCTTAGGGTTCCTTTCGTTCTCATCCTGTTTATCGTCACCTTTTTTGACGCCGCCGTCCACCAGTGCTACTTCATCTGGACGAATGACTACCTGAAAAGCATCGGGATCCCGCCGAACTGGGTGATGCCGATTATGAGCATCGGCCAGATCGCTGAAATCGGAACCATGGCGTTCCTGGGCATCACGCTCAAGCGATTCGGCTGGCGCAAGACGATGATCATCGGCATCCTCGGCCATGCCATCCGTTTCGGATTGTTCGCCTTCGCACCCATCCCGTGGGTGGCAATCACCGTGAACCTGCTGCACGGCATCTGCTACGCGTTCTTCTTCGCCACCGTCTACATCTTCGTTGACGAGTTCTTCCCGAAAGATGCGCGATCGAGCGCCCAGGGGCTCTTCAATTTTCTGATCCTCGGCTTCGGCCCGTTCGTCGCCTACTTCGTTTGGCCCTGGCTCGGCGATGCCGTCAAGACGCCGCAAGGCATGGTTGATTTCAGCAAGCTCTACCTCGGGCCCACCGCCGTCGCGCTCGGAGCGGCCGCGCTACTGGCGGCCTTCTTCTGGCCGCCAGAAAAAGCACTTCCAGAAAAATCGCTATGATCGCCAACCGCCGCGGTTTTCTTCAAACCCTGGCCGCCACGCCTTTCGCCGCCTCCGCCCAGCAGGCGGAACGCAAACCAAACCTCGTGTTGATCCTCGCCGACGACCTCGGTTTCGCCGACGTCGGCTTTGAGGGCTGCCGCGATATCCCCACTCCAAACCTCGATCGGCTCGCGCGCGGCGGCGTCCGCTTCACCAACGGGCTGGTGTCGCATCCCTTCTGCAGCCCCACGCGCGCCGGCCTGATGACCGGGCGCTACCAGCAGCGCTTCGGCCACGAAAACAATCCCAGGTACGATCCGGCAGACGCGGTGGCCGGACTTCCGGTGGAGGAAACGACGCTACCGCAGGTACTCAAAACCGCCGGCTACGTTACCGGCCACATCGGAAAATGGCATCTCGGCGCTCATCCGCGCTTCCATCCGATGAAACGTGGATTCGATGAAATGTTCGGATTCCTCGGCGGCGGCCATGACTACTTCAAGCAGGAATTGAGCGGTCAACCGCGCGAATACCTGATCCCGCACCAGCGCGACGGACGGCCGGTGGCCGAAAGCGAATACCTCACCGACGCATTGGGCCGGGAAGCGGCCGCCTTCGTCCACCGTCACAAGGAACATCCATTTTTCCTCTACCTTGCCTTCAACGCTCCCCACACTCCGCAACAGGTGAGCGACAAATATCTGGAGCGCTTCGCCGCGATCAAGGATGAGCGCCGCCGCAAATACGCCGCCATGGTGAACGCCATGGACGAGGCCGCCGGGCGGGCGCTCGATGCCATTCGCGATACCGGTAATGAGTCGAACACAATGGTCGTGTTCCTGAGCGACAACGGCGGACCCACGGCGGTGAACGGCTCCGACAACGCGCCCTTCCGGGGCGCCAAAGGGCAGGTCTACGAAGGCGGGATTCATGTGCCCTTCACTCTGCGATGGCCCGCGCTGCTTCCCGCCGGCAAGGTGTTCAAGGAACCGGTGATCTCGCTCGATATCCTGCCTACGTTCGCCTCGGCGGCGGACGCGAAGCTGCCGGAGAAGGCGCTCGACGGCGTCGATCTGCTGCCATTCCTGAGCGGGATGCGCGGCGATGCGCCTCACCAGCGCCTCTTCTGGCGCACTGGCGGCGGTGTGAATTGGGCTGCGCGCGAAGGCCGATACAAGTTGGTAAAGCAGGGCGACGGTGAGCCTGCGCTGTACGATCTTGAAGCCGACATCGCCGAGTCCCGCGACGTGGGCGGTTCAATTACGGGCGTCCGCGACCGGTTACTCGCAGCGTACTCGGCCTGGAACCGTCAACTGGTCCCGCCTTTGTTCCAGAGCCCGCAACCGGCGAGCCAAACCAAAGCGGGCGCGAAGAAGCAGTGAATCAGGGCGTGGCTGGAAACTGATCGAAGCGCCGTTCAACTGCGAAGCCCCGCAAGTGTTTGTCGGCGAAATCCATCAGCGCGGTCCAATCCTCGGCGGTGAACGCGTGGCCGTGCTTGGCGTAGTTCACACCCACCCGATCCGGCAGGCCGAACAGTTCATAGACGGGGCGCGCGCCGAGGATCGATTCACGAACGGCTTCCGGCAATGAGATGGTATCGGTTTCGCCTTCGAGCGCGATGAACGGGCGCGGAGCGCACAACGCCAGGAACCAATGCTGATCGAACGGAAGTTTCTCGCGCTGCCCGCGGAACTGGCGGAGATGCGGTGAGAACCAGTTGGGGTACTTGGTTTGCATCAGGTCCAGCGATTCGCTCTTGCGCGGCCCGGCGAAACGATACGCGCCCATTCCGCCGCCGCCGGTGACCACGGGAGCCCCCACCAGCCGTTCGTCAAAAGCCGCTGCCACCATCGACGACTTCCCATTGCGCGAGGCTCCGGTAATGATCAGCTTCGTCTTATCGATGGCTCTATCCGTTACGAGATAGTCGGCCACGCGCGATGCGCCCCAAGCCCATCCGCCCAGGATGCCCCAATCGTAACCGGGGTAGGCAGGATAGAAACGCGTAGTGCGGAACGCCCAACTTCCGTCGAGGTTGCGCAGCGTCGTATCTTCCGCGCAATCGTTCGGATTGAAGATCGCCAGCGCATACCCG
>JBGSME010000563.1:0-5309 GCA_041740335.1 Bryobacteraceae bacterium
ACCACCGCCGAGCAGGTCGCGCCCAATTCGGCCCTCACGCAATACAACCGCGGAATCGTGTTGCGGGCCATGGAGCGTTTTGACGAATCGGCGGCAGCTTTTCGTAAGGCGATTGACCTGGGGCTGCTGCCGGAAACCCAAGCCGAGGCGTGGTATCTGCGGGGCCTTGCGCTCGGCAAGGCCCACCACACCGATCGTGCCGTGGAGTCCTACCTCAAGGCGCTCGAAGTGAACCCCTACCACTACTTCGCACGCAAGAATCTGGCGTTCGCCTATATGCGTTTGCAGGATTACGTCTCCGCGCAACGGGAGTTCGAACTCTTGTTGCGTACCGACGAGAACGATGCCGACGTCGTCCGTTCCCTCTCGTTCCTCCGCAATCGCCGCTGAATAAGTGTTTACAATCATTCGCCCAATAATTGAAAATTCATAACTGAATTCCACTTGCTTTCCTCTGGTGCGTCCTGTTTACTGGAATCACGGCTCAGGGGCTATGCCTGTTTTTTCAATTTGCGGGCTCTCCGCGTTCTTGGATCTACTCGGTACCGCTCTGCCCATCCGACCTCAGGAAAGTATGTAGGATCTCCGAATGCGCCACATTGTCCTTGTTTGTCTCCTGGCTGCCACCGTCGCCGCCCAGGAATATCGTGCCACGCTCAGCGGACGCGTCACCGACCCGCAAAGCGCGGTCATTGCCGGGGTAAAGGTGATTGCGGTCCAGGTGGAGACCGGCTCGAAATACGAGACAATCTCCGGTGCCGACGGATTGTATTCGATACCATTCCTGCCGCCCTCGGCCTACCGGGTAACGGCGGAGGCGAGCGGCTTCAAGAAATATGACCGGACGGGAATCCATCTGGGCGCCAACGAACGCGTGAGCCTCGATATCGAATTGGCAATCGGGCAGATGACCGAGACAATCTCGGTCTCCGCCGAAGCGCCGATGCTCACGACGGCCACCGCGTCCTCCGGGCAGGTCATCTCAACCCGGCAAATCGAAAACATGCCGCTCAGCGGGCGCACCCCGCTCGCCCTTGCCCAGCTAGCCTTCGGTGTCACGCCAACCGACGATCCGCGGTTCACGCGGCCATTCGACAACGCCGGCCCGTCCGGATTCTCGATGGGCGGCTCGCCATCGCGCTCAAACGAACTGCTGATTGACGGCGCGCCGGACACCACCGGAGATTCTCGCGTCGCCTACAATCCGCCGGTCGACGCCGTCGCTGAGGTGAAAGCCGAGTCCTTCCAGGCCGACGCCGCATACGGCCACACCGGCGGCGGAACGGTGAACGTCGTGCTGAAAAGCGGCACGAACAACTTCCACGGCACACTCTACGAATTCAACCAGGTGTCGAAGACCGCCGCCACCCCGTTCTTCACCAACAAGGTCGGCGGCAAGAAGCCAACGAGCCGGTTCAACCAGTGGGGCGGTTCGTTTTCAGGCCCGGTCCGGATTCCAAAAATTGTGGACGGCCGCAACAGGCTGTTCTTCTTCTTCGCCTACGAAGGAATCAAGGACGCTCTCCCGGCCCCGGCGATCACCACACTTCCGACCGCGGCCGAGAAGACAGGGAATCTCTCGTCGTTGCTCGGAGTCAGTGGCGCCTACCAGATCTACGACCCCGCCACCGGCGTTGCCGAAGGCTCGCGCGTGCGGCGTCAGCCCTTCGCCAATAACATCATCCCCCCCAGCCGCCTGTCCCCGATCGCTCTCAACTACCTGAAGCTCTATCCGGATCCGAATTCCGCCGGCCGGGCGGATGGACAGGATAACTTTACTTCGCTGACCAATGGCGAACGCAACGATTTCTATAACTACCTGACGCGCGTCGACGTCAACGTTTCCGACAACCATAAATTGTTCGTTAACTTCCGCGCCAACAAACGCATCGGGCAGGGCGGCAATGGCTTCAACAAAGCGCTCACCGACAATCCGACCGCGACCAACGCGCTCCGCCGGACCAACTGGGGGCTCATGCTCGACGATGTCTACACCCTTACCCCAACCTTCCTGATGAACACCCGGTTCAACTGGACGCGCTTTGAGGAACCCCGCGTGAACTACTCCGAGGGCTACAATTCCACCTCCCTCGGGTTCCCGGCCTACCTGGCCAATACCGCGCCGTCGCGCGTGCTTCCCCGGATCACATTCTCACGGTTCACCGGCGTCGGCGATACCGGTCCGCGCCAGTTCCCGTTTGACTCGTTCCAATTGTTTGAAGCTTTCACCAAGGTGACCGGCAAACATTCGCTTAAGTTCGGAGGCGACATCCGCCAGTTGCGCGAGAGTGACTTCCAGTTCGGCTTCTCGAACGGCACGTTCGCCTTCGGCAACAACTGGACCCAAGGCCCGCTCGACAATTCGCCCTCGGCGCCCCTCGGTCAGGATCTGGCCGGTTTCCTCCTCGGATTGCCCACCGGGGGACAGTACGATATCGCTGCCGCCCGCTCCAATCTGAGCAACTACTATGCCTTCTTTTTGCAGGACGACGTTCGCCTGCGTCCCAACCTGACACTTAACCTGGGCCTGCGCGCCGAACACGAATCGGGCACCACCGAACGGTTCGATCGCTCCGTGAACGGGTTCAACCAGACCGTCGCCAGCCCGATCAACGGAGCGGCGCAATCCGCCTACGCACGCAACCCGATTCCGGAGTTGCAGCAGTTCAACGTGAATGGCGGGTTGACGTTCGCCGGCGACGGGACCAGGCTGATCTACTCCACCCCCGCGATGACCTTCTCGCCGCGGCTCGGCGTCGCCTGGACGCTCAACAACAAAACCGTCGTGCGCGGCGGAATGGGCGTCTACTACTTCACCTACGGAGTGATCGGGAACAACGCGCAGGGGTTCAGCCAGACCACCTCGTTCGTGCCCACGCTCAACGGGTACCTGTCGCCATCCTCGACGCTCGCCAACCCGTTCCCAAATGGCATCGAGCAGCCGACGGGAAGCCAGTCCGGACTCTCGACGTTCCTCGGACGCTCCATCGTCTATCAGAATCCCGAAGCCCAATCGCAGTATTCCGCCCGCTGGCAAATGTCGGTCCAACGGGAACTATCGAGCAATACCGTGCTCGAGATCGGCTACATGGGGAACAAGGCTGTCCGCTTGCCCGTCGATTACACTGCGAACGGAGTGCCCCTGCAATACCTGAGCACCACCGGATCCCGGAATCAGCCGATCATCAACCAGCTAACCGGCAACGTCGCCAATCCCATGGCCGGCCTCATTCCGGGCACCGGTCTCAACGGAAGTCTGGTTGCCCGCAATCAGCTTCTGCGTCCGTATCCCCAATTCACCGGGGTCACTGCGCAGAGGTTGAACGACGGCTCCTCCCACTATCACGCGCTCCAAGCCCGGCTCGAGCGGCGGTTTTCCTCCGGGCTTCAATTGATGGGTAACTACCAATGGAGCAAACTCCTCGAGCGGCGCAGCCGGCTGAATGACCTCGACACCACCCTCGAACAGCGCATTGCGGCCGAAGACCGTACCCACCGTCTGGTGGCGAGCGGCACCTATGATCTGCCCTTCGGCAAGGGACGCAAGTTCGCCGCCGATTCCCACGGCGTGGTCAATCACATCGTCGGAGGTTGGAACATCAATGCGATCCTCACACTGCAGCCGGGCTCCCCGCTGACCTGGGGCAACGTGATCTACCTCGGCGGCGACTTGGCTGTGGACAGCCACAACCCCGATCGCACCTTCGACACCACGCGCTTCAATCGCGTGCCGGCCCAGCAATTGGACTGGAACCTCCGGACCCTGTCCACCCGCTTCAACAACGCACGCTCCGATGGCGTCAACCAGATCGATGTTTCCATGATCAAGGCGTTCGCCATCCGTGAGAGCTTGAACCTCACCTACCGGTGCGAGTTCTTCAACCTGACCAATACGCCGATCTTCAGCGGGCCGAATCTCTCGCCGACAAATTCGAATTTCGGGTTGATTACGAATCAGGCGAATCAGCCGCGCAGAATCCAGATGGCTCTGCGGTTGGTGTTTTAAGGCACGGTCAAGGTCTCGCCGGGATGCGCCGAAAGTGCTACCCGGCGAACATCCACGCGTGCGGGGTAGCCTTCTGGGCGCGCTTGGCTTCGAACAGCCGGGAGTCCGCCATCGCGAGTAGCGAATCAGCGTCGATCCCATCCTCGGGGAACGATGCCCAACCAACCGCGAATTCAACGAAGTCTTCGCCGAGAACCTGACGCCCTGCTTCTCGGGCAACCGTCGCCACGCTGGCGCGCTTGCTTTCAAAGGCGTCGCGCGGAAACTCCGGCAGCAGCAGCGCGAATTCGTCGCTGCCGGTGCGCGCGATGGTGTCGTATTCGCGGGTATGCTCTTTCAGTAACTTGGCGGTTTGCTGTAGCAGAAGATCGGCGCGGGCCTTGCCGTAGCGTTCGTTCAGGCGGCGGAATCCAAAGATATCGCAAGTAAGCAGGGCCAGGAAAGCGCCCGTTCGACGGCTGCGCGCCACTTCGCCATCGAGTTGAAGGAACAACGCGCGGCCGTTGGTAAGGCCCGTCAATTCGTCGGTGTTGGAGTGCTGGGCCACTGACTGGAAGGTCAATGCATTTTCCACCGCCGTTGACACTTTGCGCCGGAACGCCATGGCAAGACTGAGATCCTGTTCGGCGAACGCCGATTCGGCCGTCCGGTAAAGGCTCAACGCCCCGCGCAGCCCCGCGTTGCCGGCCAGTGGCACCACCAAAGACGAACGGAGCGATGTGAACGGAACATCCTCCCGGGGATTTCCGTTCAATACCGGTTCGCCCGTGCGTGCCACCCGCCCGCTCAGGGTTTCCCCTTCACTCGTGGTGATACCGAGGAACACGCGGCTGTTGTCGCCCAGCGCGAGCAGCGGCGTCAATACATTCTCATTCAACTGATAGACGCCAATGGAATCGTACGGGATCAACTGATGGAATTGGGCCGCTACTACCGATAGAGTTTCAGCAAGGTTCAGCGAGTTGCCTAGCTCCTGAGCGAGTTCGAGGAGCCTTTGAGAATCCTGATGCGCCTGTGCGAGATGGGCGAAATCCACAAGCCTCTATCGGCTCAGGACGCCGATGCCTTTAGTCGCTTCTGCCACAGGCACGATATAGTACCGAACTCCAAGTAAGTACTAAAGCGAACTCCGCCACCGGCAGGGGGGTTCGTTGCATACCTTCTTTCTTCCCACTCGCCGATGAACAAAGAGAAGTGATGACCGCGAAAACAGATTTGCAATCCTTTCTCGGGATCGAAACCGTGGTCGCGAGCGATCAAATGCGCGAGTTGCTCGCGCTGGCCCAGCGGATTGCACAAACCG
>JBGSME010000564.1:0-5449 GCA_041740335.1 Bryobacteraceae bacterium
CCTGGATCGCCGGATACTCCTCCTCCAGCGTGTGCCGTGTCCAGTCCCCGGTCGCCGACACCATCAGCATCGGCCGCGGCGCCATCATCGCTCCATACTCCACGTTGAATGCCCCCACGCGCAGCCCTGGCGTGTTCTCGCAGGGTGACCCGCCCTGCATGATCGCGGAAATCATATTCACCGGTGCCGTGTATTGGATCCGGTCGTCCACCGCCGCCAGAAGAAAGGTCTGCGTCCCCCCACCAGACGCTCCCGTCGCCCCGATCCGCGCCGCGTCCACATCCGGCAGCGTCGACAGCCAATCCACCGCTCGCAGCGAATTCCACAACTGCAGCCCCAGCGGACCGAAGTTCCAAAGCTGCTCCGCCTTGCCCGCGAACGAATGCGGCGTCTGCACTGTATCGTTGTAACCCACCATATCGTAGGCGAACACCACAAAGCCCTGCCGCGCAAGATTGATGCACCGCGCCGGAATCGATCCCGTCGTGCTATGTTCCAGCCGGCCATACACCCAGTGCCCGTGCGGTGTCGCTATCGCCGGAAGTTTGCCGGCCACCCCTCGGGGACGATACAGATTGCCGCCCAGATAATACCCGGGCATGGTCTCGAGCAGGACTTTTTCGATGCTGTAGCCGTCCCGCTCCAGACGCCCGAACACCTCGGCTCGCACAGGGCCGCGTTCCGGCATCGGGTCCAGCCCCGCGGTGAACAGAATCCGTTCCCGCAGTTCCCGTTTCCGCCGCTCCCAGCGCTCCAGCGTCCCGTAGTCGGGCATGCGGAAGTGCGTATCCGTCGTGGCGATGCTCGTATTGCGCGCGTCCGGTACGGGAGCGGCAGCCAATGACGCGGCCGCGATCAGCAAAAAGAGGGTTGGCAACATTCGTCCGACACTATACCACCTCGCCGAACCCGCACCCTATTGGGGCATGAATCAGAAAATAAGCTTCAGCCCGAACTGCACCGCCCGCGCCGATACCGTCGTTCCTCCGATGCGGCCAACCTGATTCGCAAAGGATATGTTCGACGACGGATTACTGAAGCTCGGCGTGTTCGGGAAGTTGAAGAACTCACCGCGGAACTGCACCGTGTATCGCTCGGCAATTCGCGTGTCCTTGATCAAGCTGATGTCGATGATCTTCTGCCCCGGGCCGAACAGCATGTTACGCGCGCTGTTGCCGAAGGTGAACGGCGCAGGGACCCGGAACGCCGATGCGTTAAACCACTGCCCGATGCTCTGGCTCGCCGGATAGAAATCGCTCGACGCCACATCCGCGCGATTGGCGTACCAGCCCGCCTGCGTCGGCGTGAACCCCACGCTGAACGGCACCCCGGACCGGAACTGCAGGATCCCCGCCACCGACCATCCGCCGATCAGTTTGCCCGTCACGCCTCCTACATCCGCCAGCGCCTTGCCCGGGCCGAATGGCAGTTCATAGGTCGACGAAAGATAGAACACCTGCGGCCGGATCGAGTCCCCGTTGCTCCGGTCGGCGGCGGCGTCGTAGGGATTCTGCGGCGTGCCGACGATGGCGACGTTGTCGAGCGTCTTGTTCCAGGTGTAGCTGCCCTGCACGAAGAAGCCGTTCGAATAGCGTCGCGTCAGCTCGACTTGCATTTGATGGGTGATCGAATTCCCGTTCGTATCGAGCGCGTTGATATCGGCCCATGGCTGGAACGGCCGTTGGGACTGGATGGTGCCCGGCGCCTGCACGATCGGCAGGTTGCGATTGTAGTTGTACCACGGTACACCGGTGGCCTTGTTGCCGACATAGGAAACGCGGAGCCCGGTATCCCGAACGATCTCACGCTCGATCGTCAGATTCCACTGCTGCGCATAGGTATTGCGGATCTGGCGATTCACCGCCGTCACCGAAGGGTTCGCCGAGAGCCGCCCGGCGCCCGGAAACGGGTTCGATAGCGTCAGCGACGGCGTATTGCCGGCCGCCGCTTCAAACGTCTCGGAAAGCAGGAACGGCAGGTTCAGCCAGGAAATCTGCCGGATCCCGATATAAACCGGAATCACGTTGTAGAAGATGCCGTAGCCGCCGCGGATCACCGTCTTCGTATCCGTGAACGGGCGGAATGCGAACCCGAACCGCGGCCCGAAATTGTTATGATCGGCTCGGATCACGTCGCTGCCCCAGCCGTTCTCCTCCGACGATACGAACGGATACGTTTCAAGCAGCCGCGGTATCGCCAGCCGCGGCAATTGCCCGCCCTCGGACCGGATCACGTACTTTCCATTCCCGAAATCGAAGTTCGCGAACGACCCGTCGCGCTCCTGCGTCTGCGTCTGCAGCATATAGCGCATGCCCAGATTCAACGTCAGCCGCGAATTCACTTTCCAGTCGTCCTGTAGATACGCCCCATAGCGCGAACTGTACAGCAGGTTGCTGATATACGGCGTCTGGCGCGCCGTGCTCACCGGATTTCCCAACACGAAATCGGCGTAAGCATTGCCGCTGTACCGGCCGTTGAAGCTGAACGACCCGAACGACGCCCCTGCCGCGCCAGGGTTCGTCGACACCCGGCCAAAAGCGATATCGACGCCGGTCTTCAGCGTATGGGCACCCCTCACGATCGACAGATTGTCGGTGAACTGCTGCGTGATCTGCGGCGCGCGCGGGCTGCCGCCGGAATCGGCGATCCCAGCGAAACCGGCGATCGAGACATTCGGCAGCCCCCCAATCGGCAAAGGCTGGTAGAGCGTCGGGAAGATCGTGGCCGGATTGAAATCCGTGTTCTGGCCGATCCGTATACTGGCGTGGTTGAAGTAAGAATACTTCGCTTCGTTGAGGATGCTCGAACTGATGGTGCGGTTGTAGCCGAGGCTGGCGCTCTTGGTGATGTAGCCCCCGTCCCCGAAATTGCCGTAGTTGGCCGGCGTTCCAAGCGCGACAAAGTACGGAGATCCCTTCGAGTAGTTCAACACCGCGGTGAACGAGTTGCTTGAGTTGAGATTGTGGTCGATCTTCGCCGAATACCGGTTCACATCGATTACGTCCCCAACCGTCGTCACATAGTTCAGCGCCGTCCCCCCCTGGTTGGGCAACGGCACGAACGACAGCAACTGTTGCGCCTGCGGACTCAACCGGGACTGCGGAATCCGGTTGTCCGGAAAATTCACTGCCGAAAGCGGATCCCGAATCGCCGCCAGACCGGAGAAGTCGCCGCCGCGCATCGCCTGCGTGCCAAGCGTGAGCACCGGCGTGCGCGCCGTCCGTTGCCGCAGACCTTCGTAGCTGCCGAAAAAGAACAACCGGTTGCGCACAATCGGCCCGCCCACATTGGCCCCAAACTCATTCCGGTTGAAAGCCGGCTTCGGTAGCCCCGTGGCGAAGAATTCCTTCGCCGCTGTCGCGCGGTTGCGGTTGAATTCAAACAGCGTGCCATGGAACTGGTTGGAACCGCTCTTGGTGATAATCGACACGATCGCCGACCCCTCGTGCTCCGCCTTGGCATTGTTGCTCTCAATTTTGAATTCTTGAATCGTGTCGATCGAAGGCGTCGTCGACAGCGCCGTGCGATACGAATACGATGCGCCTCCGTTGCCCAGATCGTTGAATGCCACGCCGTCCATCGAGAAGAAATTGCCGCCCCAATGCAGGCTCCCGCCCAGCTTCGGATTGGATGAGCTATCCGACGTGTTGCCGGCTGTGATCAGAATCAGCCGGTCCAATGTGCGTCCGTTCAGAGGCAGCGTCACCACCGCATGCGCGTCCACGTTGGTTGCAATCGACGCGCCCTCGGAATTCACCACCGGAGCAGATGCCTCCACGCTGATCGATTGCTCCACCGCGCCCGGCTCCAATCGCAAATCGTTGCGCACCGTAGCGCTGGTGAGCAAACGCATTCGTTGAATTTCAACCGTGCGAAATCCAGCCATTTCCGCCCGCAGTGAGTAGGTGGCCGGAGGCAGATTGGGGACAACGTAATCGCCGGATTCGTTCGACTTTGCTTCATGCACGGCGCCCGTGCCCGTGTTCGTTACCGTGATGGTGACGCCGCCAACAACGGCGCCGGTCGAATCGTGAACCGATCCCAATACGGTCCCGGTCGTGCTCTGCGCGAGCAGATGGATTCCTAGGGCAAATACACCAAGGGCCAATCTAAGCATGGGGTAGTCCTCTCTGGAAGTTAGGCTAAAGAGAGAGAGTACCCTAGTCCAAGTGCGAAGAAAATGAGAATTTTCTTAACCTGGAGCCCGCATCAGGCCGGCGCCGCCCCGCCTTCGGGCCCACCCGGCTTCGTGCCTTCCTTGTCCTTCTTCACCGGAGCGAGAATCACGTGATACTGCCGGCCTTCCAGCCGCATCCCGCCTTCCACCGCTCCGATCCCGGCCAGGTCCTGCGCGAATCGATGCAACAGCTTCGCTCCCAAATCCACGTGCGCGATCTCACGCCCGCGAAACTGCACCACCGCCTTTACGCGGTTGCCTTCCTTCAGAAACCGGATCGCATGGTTCTTCTTGAAGTCGTAGTCGTGGTCGTCGGTGTTCGGACGGAACTTCAGTTCCTTCACCTGGATCGCGTGCTGCTTCTTGCGCGCGTCGTGCTGCTTCTTCTTGTTTTCGTATTGCCACTGGCCATAGTCCATGGCCTTGGCCACTGGCGGCTCCGCCGTCGGCGCAATGACAATCAAATCCAGCCCAAGTTCCTTGGCGCGCCGAACAGCATCGCGCGTTGGCATCACTCCAACACTGCCGTCCGGGAATACCGCCCGAACCTCGGGAGCCCGAATTGCTTCGTTGACGTTTTCTCTAACCCTGACTCGGGGACCACGGGGAGGATATCTTCTCGATGGATGCATTCAGTAAAGGATCTTCCCCCCGATCCTACCCGGATTTACTAGGAAATGCAACCACTTCGTCCCTCCCGGTACTACAACCACACGGCCCTCACACCTCAGCCAGTAGTAGATCGAGCCCGCCCTCCAGCAATGGTTGCGATGCCCGTACCGTTCCCGCCTCCGAAGTAACTCTTCCTCGCACAACCACGTTCGGCTCCATATGGACCTGTTCGCGCGCCCATACTTCCACCGGACCCGCCTCGGAATACCCTCGAACACCGGACCGCAACCGGATCGCTAAACCAGCCCGCAAGTTCCCCGAGAAGATACATCCGGCGTCGAGCGCCAACTCCCCGCGCGCGGTCAAATTGCCGTTCGATACCGTGCCGTCTCCCAGCCGGATGGATCCGCCCGTCTTGACGTCGTCCTCGAGCAAACTTCCCGCCGGACAACGAAACGATCCACGCACCACCAGCTTCGCCCTCGATAGCACCGGAAACGGCAGGCTCAAACTGCCGTCATACACCCATGTTTCCGCGCCAAGCGCCGACAAGCGCTCCCGCCGGAACCCACGCACCGCCCCCAGCTCCGGTTCCCGGCCCGAACTTGGCCGCGGTACTTCCACATAGTCGTAGCCGGCCGGCAAGTCCGCCAGCCGGCT
>JBGSME010000565.1:0-3146 GCA_041740335.1 Bryobacteraceae bacterium
CTGCGCGCCAACAAGCTGAAGATCGTGGACACGGTGCTTGAATCGAACACGCAGTTGATCGCGAATCTGAAATCCTGGGACGACGCATGGAAGCGGCGCAAGCTGGAGGACATCAAGATGCTGCTCGATGGCGCCATCAGCGCGCTGGGCAAGGTGGGCCTGATGCTGAATGTGGAGAAGGCCAACCTGGAGCGTGTACTGTCCGTTTTGCCGGCTTTGAAGCGTCCGACGATCTCTCATCTGAGCGACGAAGACTGGCTGGCGGTGAACACGATTCTCGAAGAGGCTACGGTGCGGACGATCATTCCGCGGCTGAAGGAAGCGGGCGCGCAAGGGATCGTGGAGTATCCGCTGAACAAGATCGTGATGTAGATCATGATCCGAATCGTGCCATCTTCCGATGTCGGCCGGCTTCTTACGCGGCGTTCCGCGCGTATGGCGGAAGCCGAGGCGCTGGTGCGCCCGATCCTCGACGATGTCCGTAAGCGCGGAGACAAGGCCGTGATCGAGTACGCGCGGCGGTTCGATAACCTCGAGGGGAGTTCGCTTGCCGTTTCGCCGGACGCGATTCGAAAGGCGAAGCTGCCGGCCACGATGCGGTCCGCACTGCGGACGGCATCGGCGAACATTCGGGCGTACGCGAAGCTGCAGTTGCCGGAGAGCAGGGCCATTTCGCCGGCCCCCGGGCTTCGTTTAACGCAAATCATCCGTCCGCTCGATTGCGTGGCCGCCTACATTCCGAGCGGGCGCTATCCGCTGCCTTCGACGTTGATGATGACTGTGATTCCGGCGAAGGTGGCGGGTGTGCGAACGATTTGCGCGACGTCGCCGCGGCCGACCGGTGTGATTGTGGGGACGGCCGGATTCCTGAAGGTGGACCAATTGTTCCGCATCGGGGGCGCTCACGCCATCGCGGCATTCGCGTTCGGCACAAAGACGGTGCCAAGGGCGGACCGGATTGTGGGCCCGGGGTCCATATGGGTGGCGGCAGCCAAGAAGATCATCGCGGGAGAAACAGGGATTGACTTCGTCGCAGGACCGACGGAGATCCTGATCATCGCCGACAAAGGAGACGCGTCATGGATTGCGGCGGACATGTTGGCGCAGGCCGAGCATGACACCGACTCGAGCGCGATCCTGCTGACGAAATCGAAGAAGCTGGCGGCCGATGTAGCGCGCCATATCGAAGCGCAACTGAAAACATTGCCGACGGCCGATGTGGCGCGCGTGGCGATCAACCGCAATTCGGCGATCGTGCTGGTGGATTCGGCGGCGGAAGCCGTCGACCTGTGCAACCGATTCGCTCCGGAGCATCTGAGCCTGCATGACCGCAGTCTGCTCGGCGGCATCCGTCACGCCGGGAGCGTATTTCTGGGACCCTACAGTACCGAAGCCGCGGGCGATTACGCATCCGGACCCAATCACGTGCTGCCAACCAGCGGCGTGGCGCGAATGCGGGGCGGGCTGTCGGCGGCCGATTACGTGAAGGTGATCTCGGTGCAGCAACTCTCGCCGGGAGCGTTGTCGCGACTGACTCCGGCTGTAACGACGCTGGCCCGTGCCGAGGGACTGGAAGCACACGCACGGTCAGTAGAAATACGTAGAGCGAGAAACAAGGGCAATGGCTGACGGACCAAGTCCGCGGCCGGCAGTGGTGCGGATGGCGCCTTACTCTCCGCCTTCGGCGGGGCGAGCGGGCAAGCTGCGGCTGGACTTCAACGAGAACACGGTTGGCGCGTCGCCGCGGGTGGTGGAAGCGCTGCGCGCGTATCTGGACGCGAGTGCACTCACGGTCTATCCCGAGTACGAAGAGACGAAACCGGTGCTGGCGCGATTTTTCGGTGTCGCGGGCGATGAGTTCATCCTTACCAACGGCACCGACGAAGCGATTCAGGTGTTGGTGAACACCTACGTCGACGATGGGGGGGAAGTGATCGTATTTCACCCTTCCTACGCGATGTATCGTTTCTACAGCGAAGTGGCCGGGGCGTCGATCCGGGACCTCGCTTATCGCGAACCGGATCTGGCTTTCCCGCTCGAGGAATTGCTCAGCACGATCACGCCGGCAACACGCGCGATTCTGATCTCGAATCCGAACAACCCAACGGGTACCGGCATTGGCGTCGACGCGATCGAGCAGATACTCGATCGGGCCACTGGGGCCGCCGTGCTGATCGACGAGGCTTACTACGAATTCTCCGGTGTTACGGCGCTGCCGTTGATCGCGCGGTATCCCAATCTTTTTGTGAGCCGGACATTCTCCAAGGTATATGGGATGGCGGCGATGCGGGTAGGGTGTCTGTTCTCACAATCGGCCAACGTGGCGTTTCTGCACAAAGCGCAGTCGCCCTACAGCGTGAACATGCTGGCCGCTGTTGCGGCGCGGGCGGCTGTCGATGACCCGGAATATGTTCGCGCGTACGTGAGCGAAGCGCTGGCTGCGCGGGAGGCGATCTACCGCGGGCTGGATGCTCTTGGCATCGCGCACTACAAGAGCCAGGCAAACTTCGTATTGTTCCGCGCGGGCGAGCGATCGATCGAGATCCGCGACAAGCTGCGTGAACGCGGCGTGCTGGTGCGGGACCGCAGCTATGAAGTTGCCGGGTGCGTTCGTGTGACGGCGGGCACGCGCGAACAGGCGGAGCGATTCCTGCGTGAACTGGAGGCCGTGCTGTGAAACGCACCGATGAGATTGTGGTGTTCGACATGGACGGGGTGTTGGTGGACGTTTCCGAGTCCTATCGAGAGACGATCTGCCAGACGGTGCATCACTTCACGGGCACCATGATCACGCGCGAGCTGGTTCAGGAGTACAAGAACCGCGGCGGGTTCAACAACGACTGGCTGCTTTCGCAGACCATCGCGCGGGACCTTGGCGTGGAGGTGGCCTATGAGACGGTGATCGCCGAATTCAACCGGCTGTTTTTCGGCACGGTGACGGACGGCATCCCGGACGGGCTGATGGCTCGCGAGCGATGGCTGCCGTTGCCGGGCCTGCTTGAGCGCCTGGCGCGGGCGTATCAGCTCGCCATCTTCACGGGACGTTTGCGCGACGAAGCATCGCTGACGCTGAACCGGTTCGCGCGCGGGATCCCGTTTTTGCCGCTGATCGGCGCCGATGATGTCATCCATGGGAAGCCGAACCC
>JBGSME010000566.1:0-1709 GCA_041740335.1 Bryobacteraceae bacterium
ACGCGGCCAGCGCCGGCACCTCTTCCGGACGCAGCGGGCACACCACCGACGGATGCCCGGTCATCGCCAGCATCTTCTCCACCCACGGAAGTTCGTCGTAGCGCACATCGCCGGTGATGTAAGTGAATGTTTTGACCCTGCCAGCGCCGCCTTCCATCGCGTGCACCAGCCCGAGCAGCGTCGCCGAATCGAGGCCGCCGCTGATCGTGATTCCCACCGGCACGTCGGCACGGAACCGCAGCCGGATCGTTTCCTGCATCAGCGCGCTGTATTCTTCTTCCACCTCGCCCGCCGGCCGTGTGTCATATTCGGCGCTGATCCGGTCGCCCAGATCGTACCAGCACGAAGTCCGCCAGGTCCCGTTCTCCCAAACGAGTTGATGCCCCGGCAGCAGCGACCGTACGCCGTTCCAGAATGTCCTCTCCCCGTGATCGTGCAATCCCGACACGAAGTAAGTGGACCACGCCGTGGCGTCCGGCTCCCCGACCGCGCCCGCCGCCCGCAACGCCTCGATTTCGCTTGCCATGAGCAATCCGCCGCCCGGCAATTCCACATAGTGCAGCGGCTTCACCCCGAAGCGGTCCCGCGCCCCGAACATTCTCCGCTTCCGTTCATCCCAGATCAGGAACGAGAACATTCCGTTCAACCGGTCCAGGCATCCGTCGCCCCACCGCTCATAGGCCGCCAGCAGCACTTCGGTGTCGGTCCCGGTGCGGAACCGGTAGCTGCTCAGTTCCTTCCGCAGTTCCAGATAGTTGTAAATCTCGCCGTTGAAGACCAACTGCAGCGTTCCCTCGCTGTTGGACATCGGCTGGCGCCCGGCCTCGGACAGATCGAGGATGCTCAGGCGGTTATGGACCAGTCCCGCCGCATGACCCGGATCGAGGTACAATCCGCTCGCATCCGGACCCCGATGATGCTGCGCAAGCCGCATCGCCTCGAGTTGCGTGCTGTTCCAGCCCGGGCCAACCGCGCCCGCAATACCGCACATTATGGTCGTCCTCCCTCGCTCCGGCCGAGCCAGGCTTTCAGCCGGCCTGCCAGAAATTCCTCTGTCTTCGCCATCGATTCCACCGTACAGCCGCCGATATGCGGCGTAACCAGCAACGGCGAGCCCTGCGGTTTCCGGGCATATTCGATCATTTCGCCCGGCCCGGGCTCATGCTCGCCACGGATCACATCCACGGCCGCTCCGGCCAGCCGGCCGCTGCGCAAGGAATCGAGCAGCGCTGGCTCGTCGATCAGTTCGCCGCGAGCCGTGTTGATGAACCAGGCGCCCTGTTTCATGCGTCCGAAACAGTCCCGGTTGAAAAAGCCCTCCGTGGCTGAGTCCAAACTAACATGCAGAGTCACGATGTCGGAATGGGCCAGCAGTTCTTCGATCGGTACCAGTTCCACCGGCGGTTCCACCCGGCCGCTCCAGTCCTTTCGTTCCGACGCCAGTACCCGGCACCCGAAAGCGCTCAGGTATCGCGCGACGATGCTGCCCAGGCGGCCGTATCCTACGATTCCCGCTGTTTTGCCGTGTAGCTCGCGGCCTCGAAACTGGTCCCTGTCCCAACCGCCATCCAATACGTGCGCCGCCGCCGGCGGCAATTGCCGCAGCAATGCCAGCGCCAGCGCGATCGTGTGTTCCGCCGTCGCTCGAATCTCTTTCAGAAAGTCAGTCTCGCCGCGCAGCGAGATCACCGCGATGCCGCGCCGCGCCG